>CAZQAM010000270.1:0-3578 GCA_964591355.1 uncultured Oscillospiraceae bacterium | reverse complement strand
CCGCCACCATCGGTATGCAGTTCATGAGCCTCTTCGCCTACCCCATCGGCCCGGTCAACACCTTTATCCAGACTACGGGCATTGCCAACGCACCCATTGAGTATTTCCGCTCGGTGGCCTGGAGCCGGGGCCTGATTTCCTTTATTCAGTGGTGGATGTGGTGCGGCAACACCATGATCATCATGATCGCCGGCATCAGCGGCATCAACCCCAGCCTGTTTGAAGCGGCGCTGGTGGACGGCTGCTCCAGCCGCCAGACCTTCTGGAAGATCACCCTGCCCCTCATCAAGCCCATCCTGGTCTACAACCTGACCACTTCCCTGGTGGGCGGCCTGACCATGTTCGATATCCCCCATATGATGACCCAGGGCAACCCCAACGAAACCACCAACACCGTAGCCCGCTTCATTTATACCCAGGGCTTCACAGGCTCCCGCAACTTCAACATGGCTTCCGCCGCGTCGGTGGTGCTGTTCGGCATCATCATCATCGGCTCCCTGATCATCCGCTACGTGCTGAATGATCACGATCCCAAGCCGAACGCGCGGCACCGCGACCGTGACGTGATCCAGGGGGTGAAATAAAATGAAAAAGACCAGAAAAATCATCTTCCTGGTATTCATCGCGATCGCCATTGCCGGCATGTTCCTGCCCATTGCCTCCTTCCATGACGATTCCGCCAACTCCATGGCTGCCGACATCGAAAAGCAGCAGGGCAAGGTGGACAGCGCCCAGACCCAGCTGCAGCGCTGGATCGACGGCGGCAAGAAGACCGAAGCCGACATCCAGAAGCAGCGTGACAAGGTACAGAAAGAGCAGGATAAGCTGGACGCTCTCCTGGCCCAGCAGGCGGAAGCCAGCGGCGAGGACGCCAATGGCCTGAGTTATTCCCTGCTGCCCGGCAAGCTGCCCGACGAACTGGAAATTGACATGGTCGCAGTCAACCAGTCCAAGGGCTATACCTGGAATTTTCCCCTTTACTATGCCTGTATTTGGGCCGCTTTCGGCTGCTTCGCCGCCGCTGCCGCCCTGGTGGTGCTGGCAGGAAACAAGGATGCAAGCAAGCTTTATACCCTTTCTTCCTTCCTGCATCTGATCGGCATCTTCCTGGCGGCGTACAGCATCCTGCAATTGAGCGCTTTCCCCATCAAGCTGCCGTATGGCAACGCTACGCTTCATACGCTGGCGGTCATCATGGTGCTTGCCGGTTCCATTATCTCCTTCTGCGTACATGTGCAGGGGGTGCATAACTCCAAGCGGAGCATGATCTATGTGTTCTGCACCTTTCTCAGCGCCCTGGCCATCGTGCCCTTCTGGATCATGATCGTCAACGCCACCCGTTCCAGCTCTCAGATCCAGAACGGCGTCAGCATGATCCCCGGCTCTTACCTGCAAAACAACTGGAACGTGCTGTCCTCCAAGGGCTTTGACGTAACGGTGGGCTTCAAGAACAGCGCCATCATCGCCTTTGGCTCCACCATCCTCAGCGTGTATTTCTCCGCCATGACGGCCTACGGCTTCAAGGTATACAATTTCAAAGGCAACAAATTCCTCTACGCAGTGGTCATGGCCATCATCATGATCCCCGGCCAGGTCACCGGCACAGGCTTTTTCATGTTCATGTATCAATTGCACATGGTGAACAACCGCCTGGCGCTGATCATCCCGTCCATTGCGGCGGCCAGCACGGTGTTCTTCTTCCGGCAGTACCTGGAAGCGAATTTGCAGCTTTCCCTGGTGGAAGCAGCGCGCATCGACGGCTGCGGCGAATTCAGGACCTTCAACCGCATCGTGCTGCCCATCATGGTGCCCGCCATGGCCACCATGGGCATCATGGCCGTCATCGGCAGCTGGAACAACTACCTGACGCCCCTGATGCTGTTTACCGATCCCGGGCTCAAGACCCTGCCCATGATGGTGCAGGAGCTGCGCGGCGATATCTACCGCACGGAGTACGGCTCCATCTATCTGGGCCTGGCCATGACGGCGCTGCCGCTGATCATTGTATACTTTGCCTTCAGCAAATACATCATCGCCGGCGTCGCGCTGGGCGGCGTGAAAGAATAATCCGCTGCTGCTGCGTTTTTTGACAAGCCTGATGCGGATGCGCCCAAAAAAGCGGACGCATCCGCATCTTTGACAGAAGGAGAAAGAATATGGATATCAAAGCCCTCGTTGCGCAAATGACCCTGGAAGAAAAGGCCGGGCTGTGCTCCGGCGCCGATTTCTGGCATACCAAAGCGGTGGAGCGCCTGAATATCCCCGCCATCATGATGAGCGACGGCCCCCACGGCCTGCGCAAGCAGGATCAGAAGGGCGATCATCTGGGCGTCAACGACAGCATCAAGGCCGTCTGCTTTCCCGCCGCCTGCGCCACTGCCGCCTCCTTTGACAGGGACCTGCTCCGCACCATGGGCGAAGCCATCGGCGACAGCTGCCAGCACGAGGAGCTGGCCCTGGTGCTGGGCCCGGCGGTGAACATCAAGCGCTCTCCCCTGTGCGGGCGGAATTTCGAATATTTTTCCGAGGATCCCTACCTGGCCGGCGAAATGGCCGCCGCCCACATCCACGGCGTGCAGAGCCGGAATGTGGGCACCAGCATCAAGCACTTCGCCGCCAACAGCCAGGAGCACCGGCGGATGAGCTCCTCCTCCGACGCGGACGAGCGCACGCTGCGGGAAATCTACTTCCCCGCTTTTGAAACCGCCGTCAAGCGGGAGCAGCCCTGGACCGTCATGTGCTCCTACAACCGGCTCAACGGCGTGTTCGCCAGCGAGAATCCCTGGCTGCTGACGGAGGTGCTGCGGAAGGAATGGGGCTTTGAGGGCTTTGTCGTCTCCGACTGGGGCGCGGTCAGCGACCGGGTGGCTGGCGTCCGCGCGGGGCTGGATCTGGAAATGCCCGCTTCCGGCGGCCATAACGATAAGAAGATCGTGGAGGCCGTAAAAGCGGGTAAGTTGGAGGAAAGCGTGGTGGACCAGGCCTGCGAAAGGATCCTGGGTATCGTTTACCGCTACCTGGAAAACGCCCGGCCCGACACCCCCTGGGATCAGGAAAGCCAGCATCTGCTTTCCGCCCGGATCGCCGCGGAAAGCATGGTGCTGCTCAAAAACGAAGGCGGCGTTCTGCCCCTCTCCAAGGAAGACAGCGTGGCCTTCATCGGGGAATTCGCAAAAAAGCCCCGGTTCCAGGGCGGCGGCAGCTCCCACATCAACGCCTTCAAAACCACCAGCGCCCTGGACGCGGCTCAGGGCCTGAACGTCACCTTCGCCCAGGGTTACCGCGGCAATGAGACCAGCGATGAAATGATCGCCCAGGCCGTGGATGCCGCAAAAAAAGCCAAAGCCGCGGTGGTGTTCGCAGGTTTGCCCGACTCCTTTGAATCGGAAGGCTACGACCGGACGCACATGGGCATGCCCGACTGCCAGAATCAATTGATCGAGGCCGTGGCGGCCGCCAATCCCCATACCATCGTGGTGCTGCACAACGGCTCTCCCGTGGAAATGCCCTGGATCGACAAAGTGCAGGCCGTAGATCGGAAGAGCGTCGTGTAGGGAAAGAGTGTAGGATAGGGTGTA
>CAZQAM010000269.1:2844-3584 GCA_964591355.1 uncultured Oscillospiraceae bacterium | reverse complement strand
AGGACAAAAAATCCATCCCGAATCTTTCAATTTTTTAGACGAGAAATAGTATTAATTAAAACTGACGTACTTTTCCCGGGGCCGGGCGGCGGGCTCCACTTTCTTTTCCTCCAGCATCAGCACAGATTCCTGGCCGTTGGTTTTTACCTCGCACTGGGCGGTGAGCCGGTAAAAATGCCGGGTGACCGGCTTGATGGCGGCGCTGTGGGTGATCCAGCCTATGGGGGCCACGTCGTTGGCGCAGCAGGTCATGGCCAGGCGGCCGAAAAGGCAGAAGCCTTCGGGAATGCCCCGATCCTGGAAGGGCTGGCCCACGAAGCGGACGGTCTTTCCCTGATAGCGGGCGGGATGATCCAGGGAATCCACGTAGAAAATCCCCAGCTGGTCATCGGAAATGTCAATGACCTCCGCTTTCATGTCATAGGGCAGATCCTCGTCGGCCATGCCGTCGTCGGAAGAGCCGTCCTCCGCCTCAAAGAGGATGTTGGCGTTGGGGTTCATGGCCCGGATCTGACGGCGCCACTGGGATTTGGGCATGTCGTCCCTGCAGCGGTTGAAGAGCACCAGATCCGCTTCCTTCATGGGGTCGGTGAGGATGGTGCGCACGTTGGCCATGTAGTTTTCATAGGTGGTGGCGTCCACCATGGTGATCACCTGCACCACGCGCCACAGCCCCGGCATTTCCACCTGGCCCAGATGGTCGATGCCCCACATGTTGTTGTATTCGATGATCACCCGCT
>CAZQAM010000269.1:0-2834 GCA_964591355.1 uncultured Oscillospiraceae bacterium | reverse complement strand
TCGGGCTGCACCTTGGCGTCCAGCTCCACCAGCCGCTGGTAGGTCCATTCGTCCTTCAGTTCCATGGTGACCAGGGTGCAGTTGCTGTCCCGCAGCAGTTTTTCATCGTATTCTTCGATGCCCTCTTCACAGCTGATGATCAGGGTCTTATCCCCCCGGGTGAAGCTTTTATCCTTCAGCATGCTGTGGATCAGGCTGGTCTTTCCGCTTTCGATGAAGCCGGTGACGATGTAAACGCCGGCGATTTTCTGTGTCGTTTTCATGGCTTATACGTGGAAGAGCGCTTTGAGCGCCCCGCTGTCGATATGGGTGCCGATGACCACCAGACGGCCCGCGTAATCGGGGGCGCTGTCCCGCAATTGCAGTTCGCCGGGCACCCAGTCAAACTGGAACCAGCTGCCTTCCGGCGCTTGCAGGATGCCCTTGGCCCGCAGGATCAGGCCGTATTCCTCCTGATCGGAGAGCGCCTCAGTCATGCGGCGGATTTCCTCCTGGGTGAAGCGCAGGGCAGTTTCCACGCCGATGTTGTCAAATACTTCGTCGGCGTCGTGCCCGCCGTCGTGGTGATGGTGATGATGGTGGTGCTCATGCTCATCCCCGTCATGATGATGGTGATGTTCATGTTCGTCCTCGTCTTCATCTTCGTCATGATCGTGATGATGATGCGCATGCTCTTCTTCATCGTGATCATGATGATGGTGTTCATGCTCCTCGTCATCGTCGTCCTCGTCATCCATTTCCACGTGGATTTCGATGGGCTTGCCGCTTTCGATCACTTCCAGCATGGCGTCCGGAGCCAGGTCATCCCAGGGCGTGGTGATGACGCGGGCGCCGGGATGGGCTTCCAGGATCAGGGCCCGGCTCTTTTCCACCCGGTCGGGGGACAGGAGCTGGGTGCGGCTGAAAATCACCGTGGCGGCGGACTGCACCTGGTCGATAAAGAATTCACCGAAATTCTTCATATACATGCGGCATTTGCCGGCATCCACCACGGTGGCGCAGCCGGCGATGAACAGGTCTTCATGGCGCTTGCGGGCCTTTTCCACAGCGGCGATGATCTCGCTGAGCTTGCCAACCCCCGTAGGCTCCACCAGGATCCTGTCGGGATGATAGGCGTCGATCAGCTGGTCGATGGCCTTCTGGAAATCCCCGGCCAGGGTGCAGCAGATGCAGCCGGAATTGAGCTCCGTCACCTCGATGCCGGTATCCTTCATAAAGCCGCCGTCAATGCCGATTTCGCCGTATTCGTTTTCCAGCAGGATCACCTTTTCCCTGGCGATGCTGCCGCCCAGCAGCTTCTTGATCAGCGTGGTTTTTCCGGCGCCCAGAAAACCCGAAATAATGTTGACTTTTACCATGGCTTGTCCTTCCTCCAAATCGATCTGGCTGTAAAAAGGAAGCCTGTCGGGCTTCATTTTCACCATCTTGTATTATATCAGATTTGTCAAGGGGTTTTTCGGGGAAACACGGCATTTTTTTGTTGATTTGCTTCTTCTCTTACGGTATACTGGGAAACCGGAGGTGAAGGACATGCATCCGCTTTTGCTGTGCGTGGAAATGGACCCGGGAAAAAGGCTGCGGCTTTCCTTTCTGGCTTCCTCCCTGGGGATCGGGATACAGGAAGTGCCGCGTGCGCAGGAGGGGATGACCCTGGGCATGCTCTGCGGCCTGGACCGGCCCCGGATCGGCAAAGGCGCCCGCCCCGTGCCGGGAGAAATGCTGGTGATGGCGTTTCTTTCGGAAGAACAGATGGACCGCTTGCTCAAAAGCATGCGGGAGGACGGATGCCAGGTGCCCCTGAAAGCCGTGCTGACGCCCTATAACCGGCACTGGACCTGCGGGGAACTGTACGGGGCGCTTGCTGAGGAAGCGAAAAAAATGCGGGCGGGAAATGAAACGCCGTAAAGGCGCGGATTGTCTCCCGCGGGAAAAACGAAGCATCCGCCGTCCTCAGACGGCGGAAACAAGCAGGAAATATCAACAAAGGATGGGGGAAACCCGTGATGGAAGGAAGAATGGCCCTGTTCAGGCGGGGCATGAAGGAAGGCATTCCCATTTGCCTGGGATACTTAGCGGTATCCTTTTCATTCGGCATCCTGGCGCTGAAATCGGGCCTGACGCTTATTCAGGCGGTGCTGATGTCGTTTTTGAACCTGACCAGCGCGGGCCAGTTCGCATCCCTTTCGGTGATCGCCGCCGCGGGCAGCTATTTTGAACTGGCGCTGAGCCAGCTGGTGATCAATCTGCGCTACTGCCTGATGAGCTGTTCCCTGAGCCAGAAAATCGATCCGGAAGCGCCGCTTGTCCACCGGTTTTTCGTGGCGTTCGGCAATACGGACGAGGTGTTCGCCCTCTCTTCTTCCCAGCGCGGCTTTGTGTCGCCCTGGTACTGCTACGGCGTGATCCTGGTATCCCTGGCGGGATGGACCGGGGGCACGCTGCTTGGCGCCGCGGCCGGCAGCATCCTGCCCGCCCGGGTGCTCAGCGCCCTGGGGGTAATGCTCTACGGTATGTTCATCGCCATCATCGTGCCGCCGGCTACGGAAAGCAAGGTGCTGCGCACCCTGATCCTCTGCGCCATGGCGCTCAGCGCCCTGTTCACCTACGCGCCCCTGCTCCGGGAGATTTCCGCGGGCATCCGCATCATCATCCTGACGGTGGCGGTGGCCGCCGGCGCCGCGGCGCTGTTCCCCGTCAAGGAGGAAGCGGCATGAAGAACAACGTGTATGTGTATATCCTGGTGATGGCGCTGGTGACTTACCTGATCCGGATGCTGCCACTGACGCTGATAAGAAAAACGATCAACAACCGGTTTCTCCGCTCCTTCCTGTACT
>CAZQAM010000268.1:0-3612 GCA_964591355.1 uncultured Oscillospiraceae bacterium | reverse complement strand
CTACACCCTATCCTACACTCTTTCCCTACACGACGCTCTTCCGATCTGCATTCGTCCGGTCCCATCACGGTCACCTGCGGGCATGCCTTCTCCACTGCTTTGACCACTGCGATGGCCGGCAGCCGCCATACGCCCGGTTTTTTTGCGCATTCCACCGGCAGATCCATCACGTTCTTCCCGTCCGTATCCCGGGCGTCGGCCACGTGATGCACCTTCAGCTGTTCTCCCGGGCTGATGGCCACCCGGTTTTTGATCTGCACATAGAGCATCCGCGCTTCACCACGCTTTCCGGAAATAGGATGCGCCAAAACGCCCGGAATATTCTCAGCGGATCTGAAAGCATCGGAAGAAATGCGGGAAAATCACTGAAAAATCCTGAAAAAAAGCTTGACAAAAGACGGATTTTTTCGTATAATGCCCGATGCATCAATAGGCTCCGCTAGCCCCGGGTACTATTGTTCACAGCCGGTAAGGTGCGACCATCACCTGAAAGCAACTCACAGTTTACTCGATTTCAAGGAGGAAATTCACTTGAATACCTTTATGGCAAATGCGCAGAACGTAGAGCGCAAGTGGTATGTCGTTGATGCTGACGGCATGGTGCTTGGCCGTCTCGCCAGCCAGGTTGCCAACATCCTGCGCGGCAAGAACAAGCCCACCTATACCCCCCATGTGGACACCGGGGATCACGTGATCGTGATCAACGCTTCCAAGGTCATTCTCACCGGCAAGAAGCTGGATCAGAAGGTGTATTACCATCATTCCGGTTATGCTGGCGGCCTGAAAGAGACCAAATACCGCAAGCTGATCGCTGAAAAGCCCGAGTTTGCAGTGCGTCACGCCATCGTGGGCATGCTGCCCAAGGGCCCCCTGGGCCGTCAGATGGCCACCAAGCTTCGCATTTATGCCGGCCCCGAGCATGAGCAGGCCGCGCAGAAGCCCGAAGCACTGGAACTCATCAAGTAAGCTGAGCGGAAGGAGCAATCAACATGGCGAATGATTTTAATGCTGTTGGCCGCCGCAAGAGCGCCGTCGCCCGCGTGCGTCTGGTGCCCGGTGAAGGCAAGATCCTGGTCAACAAACGGGATATCGATGATTATTTCGGCCTGGAAACCCTGAAAATGACCGTGCGTCAGCCCCTGGCCCTCACCAATGTGGGCGGAAGCTTTGATGTGCTGGTCAATGTTCGCGGCGGCGGGCTCACCGGCCAGGCCGGTGCCATCCGTCACGGCGTGAGCCGCGCCCTGTGCAAGGTGAATCCCGAACTGCGGGAAGCCCTGAAAAAGGCCGGTTTCCTCACCCGCGACCCGAGAATGAAGGAACGCAAGAAGTACGGCCTCAAAGCCGCTCGCCGCGCGCCTCAGTTCAGCAAGCGCTGATTGGTTCGGCAAAACGAAAAAGCCTGGAACGCCAATGTTTCCGGGCTTTTTTCATGCCACGGGTACGGAGAGAATGCCGTCTGTTCCGCCCGGCAGGCTGATGGTTTCTCCCAGTCCCTTGAAGAATATGGAAACAAAAGGAATGAAAAAGACAATGAATCGTCGCAGGAAAATCATAATCACCGTTGTTCTCGTGGTTCTGCTCCTCCTCATCGCGGCCGCCGTGGGAATCCTTATTTCCAGGCAGTCAAACACGGCAAAGACCGCACAGCTGTCCGTATACTGGTCGTCGGATTCGAGGCCTGCTCAGGAGCTCAGGGATTATGTGTCCAAAGTCACAAATCCCGACGACAAAGCGAACTTCATTCCGGAAAAAGACCGCGTCGCCGTGTTTGATATGGATGGAACGCTGGCCTGCGAAACCTTCTATACCTATTACGATACGATGATGTTTATCGAATTCTGCCTGCATGATCACCCGGAACGCGTCTCTGATGAACTGAAGGAGGTCGCCGCATCCATCCAGCCGGGCTACCTTGCGGACGAAGCGCTCGCAAGAAACTTTGCCAAGGCTTATGCAGGCATGACGATGGAGGAATTCTATCAGTACGCCGTCGAATTCGGGAAAAGGGAAACCGCGAGCTTCAATAATATGCGGTACTGTGATAATTTCTATCTTCCGATGGTGGAGCTTGTAAAGTACCTTCATGAAAACGGATTCCAGATTTATGTGATCAGCGGAACGGAACGCACCACCACCCGCGCCATCGTGGCCAACTCTCCCATCAAGGACTGCGTCGCGCCGAGCCAGGTGATCGGCACTGATTTTGAGGTAAAGCAGAAGGGGCACGAAACCGAATCATCCAACATGAATTTCAAATACGAGGATGGGGACGAGCTGGTGCTGACCGGCGGCTTTATCCAGAAAAATCTGAACGCCAACAAATCCATTTATATCGAGCGGGAGATCGGGCAGCGGCCGGTGCTCGCCTTCGGCAACAGCGGAAGCGACACCAGCATGATGTACTATACCATCGACAACCGGAACCCCTACCCGGCGCAGGCGTATATGATTGTCGCTGATGATGACGTCAGAGAGTGGGGCACACAGGACTGGACGGTAAAGTCTGCTGATTACCTCGCCAAAGGGTTTATTCCCATCTCCATGAAAAACGACTTTGCCCAGATCTATCCGGAGGATATCACAAAGGCGGAAAAGCAGTACACCCCTGCTGAAACGCAGGATGAGGAAGAAGACAAGGCCGCATAATTCCGCATCCTTCAAGCGCTGACCGAAACAGAAAATTTTACAAGCCTCTGTGCCGAAACGGCGCAGGGGTTTTCTGTCTTGAGAGTAAATAAAAGAGTCATCAAAAATTTCGGGTATTGACCTTACAGCGGACTGCAATGATATAACGGTTTCAGAAAGGAGGCAGGAGATATGACGATCAGGGAGTTTGCTGCTCTTTGCGGCTGCAATCCTCAGACACTTCGCTATTATGACCATGTGGATCTGCTGAAACCGGTGAAGGTGGATCCCTGGTCAGGATACCGGTTTTACGAGGAGGATCAGGCGTTTGCCTTTGTGATGATCAAAAATCTTCAAAAGACGGGTTCCAGCATAGAGGAAATCAAAGCGCTTCTTGATCAGGATCAGCTTGCGATCTGCAAAGCCTTTGATGCGAAAATCGCACAAGAGGAAAACAGATTGCGGGAAATCAAAAGAATCCGCAAGTCATATCAGACCGAAATGAACCAGATCCAGAAAAAGCTCAGCGAAGTCAAAGAGAAAATCGTGCAGTCTATGCGGCAGTATGATCCTGCAGACGAATTCGGCCTCAGCGCCGAGCAGTATGCCGGGATCATCGATACGGTCAATCTGTTCTTTGACGGCCTGTCGGAACGGCTTCCCAGGGAGGTCAATTACAATGAGTATAGCGACGGAGATGCAACGGAAGAGGAAAAGGAGTACCTTGATTTTCTGAACAATCCGGATTTCCGCGTCGTCTTTGAAAAGCACGGATGGGCGCGGGTCAAAGAATTCTTTAACGAATTGCCTGAATTGGATTGCGGCGCGGAGTACGCTCTTTTGTTCCAGGTCGATCACTCAAAAGGCATTTACAACGAGGCTTTCGGGAATACGCTCCTGGGTATGCTGCTGACAAAGAATCCGGAAGAGAAAAGGAATCTCACCTGCAGCATCGAGGATTCAAAGGACGGGAAAAACCATTTC
>CAZQAM010000267.1:2097-3622 GCA_964591355.1 uncultured Oscillospiraceae bacterium | reverse complement strand
AATGGTCAGACAGTTCAGAATCAGCAGGGTGATGCCGCGGAACACCAGCATGCCGGACAGCGTGCAGATGAAAGGCGGAATGCCCACATACGCGATCCAGAAGCCCTGCCAGGCGCCCAGGCCAATACCGATCAGGAGGCACAGAATGATGCTCACATACGGATTCCATTTCCAGGTGATGATGAACGTGCCCGCAAAGGCGCCGATCAGGGCCACGGTGGAGCCGACGCTCAGATCGATGTTGCCGCCTGTCAGGATACACAGCAGCATACCGCAGGCCAGGATCACCACGTAGGCATTCTGGTTGATCAGGTTGGCGATGTTCATGGGCCTGAGCAGGGTGCCGTTTGTCAGGATAGAAAAGAGAATGATAATGATGAGCAGGGCGATGAGCATGCTCATTTCCCTCATGTTGCCCTGCAGTAATTTCTTCTTCATGCTTCCTTTACCCCCTCGGTATCATTCTGAATCCCGGAGATATCTCTGTTGCTGTCCCTGAGGATGTAACCCATGATTTGCTCCTGGGTGACGCTGCCGTCATTTTCCAGCTCGGCCACAATGTGCCCTTCATTCATGACATAGATCCGGTCCGCCATGCCGAGCAATTCCGGCAGCTCGGAGGAAACCATCAGGACGGATTTTCCGTTGCTTACCATCTGATTGATGATTTCATAGATTTCATATTTGGCGCCCACGTCCACGCCGCGGGTGGGCTCATCCAGCATCAGGATATCCGGCTCCGCGAACAGGGATTTGGCCAGCAGCACCTTTTGCTGGTTGCCGCCGGACAGGTTGCCCACCAGCTGCTCGATGGAAGGCGTCTTCACGCCCAGCTCCTGGCTGTAATTTTTGGCTTTAATGGTTTCCAGGTCCTGATCAATGATGCCTCTTTGGGAAATGAATGCAGGACGGGAAAGGGAGATATTGTGCTTGATCGTATCGCTGACGATGAGGCCGTCGCCTTTGCGGTCTTCCGTCACGTACATAATGCCGTGTTCAATGGCGGTGGGAATATCGTGCAGATGAATGGGCTTGCCGTCCAGCAGCAGTTCGCCGGAAATATTGTAGCCGTACGCGTGCCCGAAAACGGACATGCACAGTTCGGTCCGCCCGGCGCCGATCAGGCCGGACACGCCCACCACTTCGCCCTTGCGCAGCGTAATGGAGACATCATCCACCACTTTTCTTTCCGTGAACAGGGGATGATAAACGCTCCAATGCCTGATCTCCAGGGAAACGTCGCCCACGTGATGCTCCCGCTGGGGAAAGCGGTTGGTCATTTCCCGGCCCACCATGCCCCGGATGATCCTGGGCTCGCTGATTTCATCGGTCTGCTTATCCAGGGTTTCGATGGTTCTTCCGTCGCGGATGATGGTGATTTTATCCGAGCAATAGCTGATCTCGTTGAGCTTGTGGGATATCAGGATGCTGGTGATGCCCTGATTCTTGAAGCGGATCAGCATATCCAGCAGGTTCTTCGCGTCCTGCTCGTTCAGAGAAGAAGTCGGCTCATCCAGGATCAGCA
>CAZQAM010000267.1:0-2087 GCA_964591355.1 uncultured Oscillospiraceae bacterium | reverse complement strand
TGCCCCGCTCCCGCTTGAAGCGGAGCAAAAGGTCCAGCAGGTTCTTCGCGTCGCTTTCGTACAACGACGAGGTGGGTACGTCCAAAATCAGCAATTTCACGTTCTTGGCCAGGGCCTTGGCGATCTCCACCAGCTGCTGCTTGCCTACGCCGATATCCTTGATCAGGGTGCGGGGATTTTCGTGCAGCCCCACCATGGCAAGGTATTTGGCGCATTCGGAATAGGTCTTGTCCCAGTCCACAACGCCCTTGCGCTTCATCTGCTCATTGCCCAGGAACATGTTTTCCGCAATGCTCAGATACGGCACCAGCGCCAGCTCCTGATGAATGATGACGATGCCTTTGCGCTCGCTGTCCTTGATGGTTCTAAAACGGCATTCTTCCCCCTGATAAATGATGTCCCCATCATAGGTGCCATAGGGATGGATCCCGCTGAGCACTTTCATCAGGGTGGATTTCCCCGCGCCGTTTTCTCCGCACAGCGCATGGATCTCATTTTCCTCCACCCGGATATTCACCTGGTCCAGGGCCTTGACGCCCGGAAAGATTTTGGTGATATTTCTCATTTCGAGAATGGTTCCGCCCAAGTGTGTTGCCCCCTTCTTCGACGGATGATGCTTTCGGCCGGATTCAAAATCGGGGACGGACGAAGATCGTCCGTCCCCTCTTTCTGTTGACAGTTCTCTGAATAAAGATCAGTCAGCCAGGTCCGCCTCGGTGTAGTACCCGGAATCCAGCAGCAGCTCCACATAATTGTTCACATCAGCGAACAGGGGGGTGCAGTTGTAAGCGGGCACATCCATCACGCCATTGGGATAAACGGCGTTGGTTTCAGGCGTCTTGCCGGCCAGAATGTCAGAAACCATCTTCACGGTCTGGTCAGCCAGAACACGGGTATCCTTGAACACGGACATGCTCTGCAGGCCCTTGATCATGTTCTTGGTGTTGGGAACGTCGCAGTCCTGACCGGTGATGATGGGCATATCTTCCGGAGCAATGCCGAAGGATACCAGAGAGTTGGTGACGCCCAGAGCGGTGGAGTCGTTGGAGCACAGGGCCACATCCAGCTTGGTGCCGTCGGAGTAGTTGGCGGTCAGGATGTTGTCCATACGGGCCTGAGCGGTCTCAGACTTCCAGGCGGGAGTCGCAACCTGCTGGAAATCGGTCTGGCCGGATTTCACAACCAGCTTGCCAGCGTCGATGTAGGGCTGCAGCACATCCACAGCGCCCTGGAAGAACAGCAGCGCGTTGTTGTCGTCGGGAGAGCCGGCGGTGAATTCAATGGTGAAGGGGCCTTCCGCATTGTCCAGATCCAGCTTTTCCTTGACATAGGTGCCCTGGATGGTGCCTACGCCGTAGTTGTCGAAAGTGGTGTAGTAGTCCACGTTCTTGGTGCCGGTCAGCAGGCGGTCATAAGCGATGACCGGGATGTTGGCTTCCTTGGCCTGGGCCAGAACGGTGTCCAGCGCGCCGCCGTCGATGGAGGCAACCACCAGCACCTGAGCGCCGTTGAGGATCATGTTCTCAATCTGAGAAACCTGAAGCGCAACTTCATTGTTTCCGCCAAACTGCAGGTCCACTTCATAGCCGGCAGCTTCCAGCTGGGCCTTCATGTTGGCGCCGTCCTGATTCCAGCGCTGGAGGGACTGGGTGGGCATCGCAACGCCGACTTTTCCTTCCGCCAGAGCAGAAACACAGGCCAGACACATGATCAGTACCAGAGCGATAGAGACGAGCTTTTTCATAAGGCAACACTCCTTCCTATTTTAAGGCTCTTTTGAGCCTTAAGCACACATATTCTGGAAAACCGATTTATGAATTCCGCAATCTCATAAAAATTATATCATACAGCCCTTCATACGTCAACACTGAAATACCCTGGAAACCCGCCTGTTTTCGTCCGTTTACGGAGCTGAAATCCCCCTTTATTCCCTTGCTGGATAAAAATGTATAATTGTGATAAAAACCGCCGCAAGAAATGATGCGCGGCGGCAGTCTGTTCATATCAGCCATGCAGCCCAGCAGGCTTCACGCCCGCAGGACAGATCGGAAGAGCACACGTCTGAACTCCAGTCACGAGATTCCATC
>CAZQAM010000266.1:0-3644 GCA_964591355.1 uncultured Oscillospiraceae bacterium | reverse complement strand
ACACCCTATCCTACACTCTTTCCCTACACGACGCTCTTCCGATCTATCCCGGACAGCGTGGGCCCAATGCAGGGCGTCCAGGAAAAAGAGAAACAGAGCCCCATCAGGAAGGCCGCCGCCCAGTTCATCCGCAGGCGCTCCAGCCGCAGAGGCAGGCGGAACTCCCTTTGGAAAACGGAGGCTTTTCCGATCAGCCCCATTTGAAGCAGCCCGAAAAGCACCACCACCGCGCCGCTGACTACCTGAATGATCCCCTGCCACGCACGCAGAAAACGCCCGAGGGCGGAAAAGGTCATTCCCAGCAGGATCAGCGTGACGCTGATGCCCAGGGCGAAAAACAGGGAGTTGACCAGCACTTTTTTCCGCGGCCAGGTCACCGTGCCGTCCCCCCCGACGGCCTGCCCGCCGCCCGCCAGATAGCCAAGATATACGGGCAGCAGCGGCAATACGCAGGGAGAAAGAAAGCTCAAAAGCCCCTGGGCGAAGGCCGTGAACAGCGGGATGCTTTCCGCCACCTTCATCAGCGAAGCTCCCTGAAGCGGATTCATTTTCTTCCCCTCCTTCCGTGCAGTGCTGTTTGGCTTTTCCATCATTTCATCCCCGCGGTATCCGGCGCGCATGACGTATGCCCGGGCAGGCGCAGGATCCTTCGGCAATGAGCTCAGGATTCCGGGCCCAGCAGGTCATATTCCAGCTCGATGCCGTCCGCGGTTTCATCATAAAGAAGCTTTCCGTTTCCCAGATCCGAGAAGACCGCGTCAAAGGCCTTTCCATTTTCCCGGGCGATCAGGTAGTCCTCAGTGGATGCAACGGGCGTCACAGCCGTATCGAAGCATTCCAGTTTGCCGTTTTCAGCATTGTACAGGCCCACCAAATGGAGCTCTTCTTCCCCTTGCCCCACGAAAATGGAATAGAAGTACGTATCCTCATCGTAAAGGCCTTCCCAATGGAACTCCGTATAGATCTCCTCCGCTTCATTCCGCCATACGCCCTCGAAGGCGCCGATACGCCTGAATTCCAGATCCTGTCCCTGGTTCTCGCGGCCGTCCTGCCAGCGCAGCGCGCCGTCTTCGGAGAGGGAGAAGACGGTGGTCTGATCCATTTCGTCAATGCCCTCGTATGCATATTCGCTGAAATCCCTGTCCAGCGTGACCGGATTCAGGGTATATCCGTTCTTGCCGGAGGAAATGGATTCCAGGGCATCCTTTTCCCCGATGTAATAACAGGAGTATTCCCACAGGGTGCCGGTTTTTTCTTCCTGGTTGTACAGGTCGACCGACACGCGGTAGCCTTCTTCTTCGTAAACAATGTCAACCAGGCCGCACATCATGGCCCACTGGCCCTCAAATTTCTTTCCCCCCTCGGGCTGCGGCATTTCGTCTGCCAGAGCGGCTGCGCTCATCAGGGCCAGCGCCATCATCAGCGAAAGAGCGATGCTCATCATTTTCTTCATGGTCATTTCATCCTTTCCATTGCTTCTTTTCCGGCATGCCTGCTGATTCTTCCTGGAGGAGCCCGGGCAGTTCGCCTTTCGGACGCCGGGAGAGATAGGCGCGTTTTTTTCTTTCGTCCTCCGCCTCCAGGGAAGAGGAATCATGAATGCCGCTGAGGAACTCCAGATGGTGCCGGAACTCATGCCGCAGGATGCCCCGGAGGAGCGATCTTGCTTCATCGGCGTCTGCTTTCGGATAGGCCCGGTCAAAGGAGCCCTTGAACAGAATGATCTGCCGGACACCGGAAAAAACCTTGTACTGCCCCATGGTATAAAGATCATTCCCCTGGGCATAATCCGGCATCACCGCCGCTTCCGATACGATCACCCCGCCGGAAAGCTCCCGGAAAAACTCGGAAGGAAGCTCATCCAGCAGCTCCGCAACCATCTCTCTGTATTCCTCGATGCCAATCATTTTTCATCCTTCATCAGTTTTTCCCGCCGGCAGGATGCCCGCCCGCACCGGCAGGGGGATCAATGCTATTATATTGCCTGTGGAAAGACATTTCAATAGGCTGTCGGAAGATACGCATGCCTGACGGGGTTTTGCGCTAACAGTTTCCCTTGTAAACATAACGCAGTTTTTCCCGCGCCGTTTCAGCCAGGCGGCGGAGGGCTTTCACGTCCGTCGCCGGCCGGTCGGCCATATGAAAACGGGGGAAGAAACGGGTAATATGCAGCGGGATGGCCGGGCCGATGACCTTTCCGCCCGCATCCGTGAGGCCGGCGACCCAGGCCGTCAGCGCCCGCATTTCCTCCTCCGAATCGTTTTCGCCCGGCACGATCAGGGTGGTCAGTTCCACATGGCACAGCTGCACCGCCCGGGCGATGAACGCTTTCACCATGTCCAGGCTGCCGCCCAGCACCTGGGTGTAGTAACGGTCGGTAAAGCCTTTCAGGTCAATGTTCATGGCGTCGATCCAGGGGGCGAGGGCTTCCAGTACGGGCATTTCCGCCGTGCCGTTGGTCACCAGCACGTTTTTGAGCCCCGCTTCATGGATCAGTCTGCCCGTGTCCCGCACGAATTCCCAGCCGATCAGCGGCTCGTTATAGGTGAATGCCAGGCCGATATTGCCCCGCCTTTTCAGCCGGGCCGCCGCGTCCGCCAGTTCCTCCGGGGTCACGGCCTCTGCTTTGTCTGCGTATGCAAAGGCTTCCGCCGACCAGGAAATCCCGTGGTTCTGGCAGAAGGGGCAGCGCAGATTGCAGCCGTAACTGCCCACGGACAGGATCATGCTGCCGGGATGAAACCGCGCCAGGGGCTTTTTCTCGATGGGATCCAGGGCCAGGCCGGTGATTTTGCCGTAGTTGGCCGGGCGGATCACGCCGGTTTCGCAGGTCCGCGCTCCGCAGAAGCCCCTGCCGCCTTCCTGGATCTCACAATGCCGGAAGCATACGTTGCACTTCGCCATGCTGCGCCTCCGTCAGGTGTGCCGGACCACTTCAAACCGCTGCAGGGATACTTCTTCCCTGGGGCCGATGCCGGCCTTCTGCCGGGCGATGGCCACCTGCTGCCGCACCGTTTCGACCCCGTCCAGATCAGGCAGCAGCAGCCCCCGCCGATGCCCCCGGGTCACGATGACGCCGAAGCGTTTCACGTCCAATTCGTCCTCCGACTGGATTTTTTCCGGTTCGCCCAGCACGTCCACCTTGATTTCCAGCCATTTCAATTCTTCCGGCCGGATGGGATCGAAGCGCGGGTCGTTGGCCGCTGCGCTGACGGCGTTGCGGATGATTTCCTCCGCCAGATTCGCCCGGGCAGGGGAGATGGTGCCGATGCAGCCCCGCAGCCGTCCCTGCTTGTGGATGGATACGAAGGCTCCGGCCCGCCGGCGCAGCAGTTCCTCCGGCAGCCCCTCCGGAACTTCCATCACCTGATGACGCAGCACATAGCTTTCCACTGCCTGCCGGGCCAGCTTCACCCAGGCGTCGCTATGCTCTCTTTCCGCTGCCAGCCGTTTTTCCTCTTCCTGCCGGCGGATCAAAAGGAACCGGCGGCTGTCATCCGCGCCCTGCGGATGGAAGGCACAGATGCCGTAGCCCACACCGGTCACATCCTCATGGGACAGGCGCTCCGCCTCCACCGCCATCCCGTCCAGCGCGCCCGCCATCATGACGAAGGACCGGTGCCCGCACTCCGCGGCGCGCTCAC
>CAZQAM010000265.1:0-3650 GCA_964591355.1 uncultured Oscillospiraceae bacterium | reverse complement strand
TCGGCTTCGAAGAGAGAACGCCCCGTCCGTTCCCTTCAGCGTCTCGCTGCCGGCCGTCCTCCCACATTTTTCCTGCAGGTTTTTCCGCATGGCCCGTCTCCTATTTCCGCATCCTATCAGGGAACACGTAAGGGGGGATGAGGATTGAACTGGGTGATATTGCTGATCCAGCTGACGGTGACGGTGATCACCGGAATCTATTTTTATTCCATGCTGCGCTCGCAGCGCAGGGCCGTATCCGGCGGCGGGCACAATGCGTCCAGGGAAATGGAAAACCTGAAAAAAATGCGGTCCATATCGCTGTCCGAGCCCTTGTCCGAGCACGTGCGGCCCCGGTCGTTTTCCCAGATCATCGGGCAGGAGGAGGGCATCCGGGCCCTGAAGGCCATCCTGTGCGGCAAGAACCCCCAGCACGTCATCATTTACGGCCCGCCCGGCGTGGGCAAGACCTGCGCGGCAAGGCTTGCGCTGGAATACGCCAAGAAAAGCCCGGGCACGCCTTTTCATGCCAACGCGCCGTTCATCGAAATGGACGCCACCTGCGTGCGCTTTGACGAGCGCTCCATTGCCGATCCCTTGATCGGCAGCGTGCATGACCCCATTTACCAGGGCGCCGGGCCCCTGGGCAATCAGGGGGTGCCCCAGCCCAAGATGGGGGCGGTGAGCCGGGCTCACGGAGGTGTTTTGTTCCTGGATGAGATCGGGGAACTGCATCCGATCCAGATGAATAAGCTGCTCAAGGTGCTGGAAGACCGGAAGGTGCAGTTCGATTCAGCCTACTATAATCCCGATGACCCGGGCACGCCCCGGTACGTCCACGACGTTTTCAAGAACGGTATGCCGGCGGATTTCCGTCTGGTGGGCGCCACCACCCGCAGCCCCCGGGATCTGCCGCCCGCGCTGAGATCCCGGTGCATGGAGATTTATTTCCGGAGCCTGGACGCCGGGGAGGTGAGCCGCATCGGCCATGAAGCGGCCCAGCGGGCGGGCTTTGCCATGGACAGGGATACCGCCCGGCTGATTGGCCGCTATGCCGCCTGCGGGCGGGACGCTGTGAACATGGTGCAGATGGCCGGGGGCCTGGCCCAGCTGGAGGGGCGGAAGAGCATCACGACGGAGGATATTGAATGGGTGGCCGCATCGGGCCACTATCCGGAGCGGCCGGAGGACCGGGCGGAGACGGCCGACCGGGTGGGCATCATCCACGGCCTGGCGGTAGGGGACGGGGAAAGGGGCGCGGTGATGGAGATCGAGGCCGCCGCGGCTCCCGGCAGCGGGCAGGTGCGGGTCACCGGCATCGTGGAGGAAGAGGAAATGGGCGGCGGCGGCCATACTTTCAGGCGGCATTCCACCGCCCGTGCCTCGGCGGAAAGCGTTCGGACGCTTTTGAAGCGCCTGCATTATATCGACGGGCAGACCGATCTGCACATCAATTTCCCCGGGGGCATGCCGGTGGACGGGCCTTCCGCCGGGGCGGCCATGGCGGCTGCCGCCGTCAGCGCCGTAACGGGCCGGGCTGCCGACGGGCATGCGGCGCTGACCGGGGAAATCAGCGTGCGGGGCCAGATCCTGCCGGTGGGCGGAGTGCCGGAAAAGATCGACGCGGCGATCCGGGCGGGGCTTTCCTGCGTGTATATCCCCCGGGAAAATGACCGGCCTTCCTTCCGGACGCTGCCCATCCGCGTGATTCCCCTGGATACCATTGAACAGGCGCTGGATATGCTGCTCCTGCCTCCCGACGCAGGCGCCCAGGCGCCTCACGGCCCGTCCACCGCTCCCTCGCCGCTGGCAGCGGCTCCGGCGGCGGGGTGAAAGGTTGCATTTCCGCGGCAATTCATATATAATACCATATTGCCGGACGGAGTGCCGCCCGGATCAACGGATCCGAACAAGCAGGAGAGAGTATGCCAAGAAAGAAAGTATTGCCCACCGTGACCATGCCCCTGATTCCTTTGCGGGGGCTGATGGTGTTTCCCCACATGGTACTGCATTTTGACGTGGGCCGCGCCCGCAGCGTCGCTGCGCTGGAAAAGGCCATGATGGAGGATCAGCAGGTGTTCCTGGTGGCTCAGAAGGATGGGGACGTGGAAGAGCCGGACAGAAATGATTTCTGCGGCGTGGGCACCGTGGCGCTGATCAAGCAGGTATTGAATCTGCCGGGAGATTCCATCCGCGTGCTGGTGGAAGGAAAGGCAAGGGCGTTCCTGGAGGACGTGACCCAGGAGGATCCCTTCTGGGTGGCCGAGGTGCTGATCCCGAACATGGATGTGCCGGATACGCCGGAAGTCAGCGCCCTGGTGCGCACCACCCACGATCTGTTTGAGGAATACGCCCGGGCGTCCATGCGCATTTCCGGGGAAACGCTGCATTCCGTGGGCGAGGTGGACAAGCCGGACCAGCTGGCGGATATCATTGCTGCCAACGTGCTGACCCGGGTGGAGGACCGCCAGGCCATCCTGGAAGAATTCGATATTGAAAAACGGCTGGAAACGCTGTGCGGCATCCTGGTCCGGGAAACCGAGCTGGCCGAAATCGAAAAAAAGGTGCAGGGCCGCCTGAAAAAGCAGATCGACAAGAACCAGAAGGATTATTACCTCCGGGAGCAGATCAAGGCCATCCAGGAAGAGCTGGGGGACCGGGACGAAACCTATGTGGAGGATCTGCGCAAGCGCCTGGATGAAACGCCGCTGAACGACGAGGCCCGGGAAAAGGCTTCCCGGGAATTGGACCGCCTCTCCCGCATGGCGCCGGGTACCCCGGAAATCGGGGTCAGCCGCACCTATGTGGAGTGGATCCTGGATCTGCCCTGGGGAAAGACCACCACGGACAACCTGGATCTCAGGCGCGCCCGCCGCATCCTGGATGAGGATCACTACGCCATGGAAAAGGTGAAGGAGCGGGTGATCGAATACCTGGCGGTGCGCCGCATGAAGGAAATGAATACCCAGGACGGCGCGCTGAAAGGCCCCATCCTGTGCTTTGTGGGCCCGCCCGGCGTTGGCAAAACCAGCATCGTCAAGGGCATCGCCCGGGCCGTGGGCAGGAAATTCGTACAGATGAGCCTGGGCGGCGTCAGGGACGAGGCGGAGATCCGCGGCCACCGGCGCACCTATGTGGGGGCCATTCCTGGGCGCATCATTGCCGGCATGAAGCAGGCCGGCACCATGAACCCCATTTTCCTCTTTGATGAAATCGACAAGATGAGCCATGATTTCCGGGGCGATCCCGCCTCTGCCATGCTGGAAGTGCTGGACGGGGAGCAGAACAGCGCGTTCCGGGATCATTATATGGAACTGCCCTTTGACCTGAGCAAGGTCATGTTCATTACCACCGCCAACACCATGGAAACCATCCCCGCGCCGCTGTTGGACCGGATGGAAGTCATCGAGGTGCCCAGCTATACCGAAGAGGAAAAGCTGCACATCGCCAAACGGCATCTGCTGCCCAAACAGACGAAGGAGCACGGGTTGCCTCCCAAATCCGTCCGGGTCAGCGACGCGGCCATGCGCAAACTCATCGAGGGCTACACCCGGGAGGCCGGCGTGCGCACCCTGAGCCGCACCATCGCCCGGGTGGTGCGCAAGGCGGCGGTGGAAATGCTGGAAGAGATCGGAAGAGCGTCGTGTAGGGAAAGAGTGTAGGATAGGGTG
>CAZQAM010000264.1:0-3674 GCA_964591355.1 uncultured Oscillospiraceae bacterium | reverse complement strand
ACCACCCTATCCTACACTCTTTCCCTACACGACGCTCTTCCGATCTGGCGGATCACATCCCGGGGCAGGGCGATGCCGGTGGGGGCGTTGGGATTGGCCAGGATCAGGTGGCTGTCCGTTCCCATGCACCGCTCGATGTCCACGGTAAAATCCTCCCGCAGGGGGATTTCCTCATAGGGCACGTTATAGAGCCGGCACTGGATGGGGTAGAGGCCGTAGGTGATATCGGGAAAGGCGAAGGGGTGGCTTTCGTCCCCGTAGGCCAGGATGATGAAATTCAGTGCCTCATCGGAGCCGTTGGTCAGCAGCACGTTTTCTTCCTTCACACCATAGCGCTGCGCCAGCTTCTGCCGGGCGGTAAGGAGCTCGGGATCGGAATACAACTGCATTTTGCCCGCTTCCCGCCGGGCGGCGGCCAGCACTTTCGAGCCGGGCGGATAGGGGGATTCGTTGGTGTTCAGCTTGATATACCTTTGGTCCCGGGGCTGCTCCCCGGGCACATACGGCTTCAAACCCGCGTGCCGGGCACTAAGGAAGGGCGTCACGGCGCATCCTCCTTTCCCGTCAATCGGCTCAGGGCACTGCGGGCGTGGGCTTCCAGCCCTTCGGCCCGGGCAAACAGCGCCACCTTTCCGGCAGCCTGGTTCAGCGCGTCCTGGGTGTAGTAGGAAAACTGGGTCTTTTTCACAAAGTCATCCACCGACAGGGGACTGGAAAACCGGGCGGTGCCCATGGTGGGCAGGGTATGGTTGGGGCCGGAAAAATAATCCCCCAGCGCTTCGGGACAGCTGCGGCCCAGGAAGATACTGCCGGCGTTGCGCACCCGGTCCAGATAATCGAAGGGCTGATCCACGCACAGTTCCAGATGCTCCGGGGCGATGCGGTTGGCGATATCGATGGCTTCGCAAATGGATGCGCACACGATGATCTTCCCGAAATCATCGATGGAAGCCCGGGCGATATCCCGCCGGGGGAGAGACATGATCTGCGCTTCCAATTCCTGGGACACCTGCCGGGCCAGCGCGTCGGAATCCGTGACCAGCACGGCGGCGGCCACCCTGTCGTGCTCCGCCTGGGAGAGCATATCCGCCGCCAGGTGGCGGGGATTGCTCCTGCCATCCGCCACGATCAGGATCTCGCTGGGCCCGGCGATCATGTCGATGGACACCTGGCCGTACACCTGCTTTTTGGCTTCCGCCACATAGGCGTTGCCGGGGCCCACGATCTTATCCACTTTGGGGATGCTTTCCGTGCCGTAGGCCAGAGCGGCGATGGCCTGGGCCCCGCCGATCTTGAATACCCGGTCCACCCCGGCGATTCTGGCCGCGGCCAGCACAGTGGGATCGATGACGCCGCCCTTGGCGGGGGTGGCCATGACCACCTGGCTGCAGCCGGCCAATTTGGCGGGGATCGCGTCCATGAGCACGGTGGAGGAAAGGGGCGCGGTGCCCCCCGGCACGTAGACGCCCACTTTTTCGATGGGAGTGATCTTCTGCCCCAGCACGATGCCTTCCTGTTCGCTGATGACGAAGCTGGAGCGCACCTGCCGGCTGTGATAGGCGCGGATATTCCGGGCGGCTTCCTCCATGACGGCAATCAATTCAGGATCGGTCTTTCGCACGGCGGCGTCCATTTCATCGGGCGTCACTTCGAACCTTTCCGGCGCGCCGCCGTCAAAGCGGTCGGCGTATGCACGCAGCGCCGCGTCGCCCTGCTTTCGGACGGCGCTGATGATTTCTTCCACCGCGGGGCTCACGCTGCTTTTGATTTCTCCCCGGAAAAAGATTTCCTCATCGGGGATTTCCCCATAGGGCAGGATGCGGATCATGGCGCGTCTCCTTCCTGGGCGGCTGCCTGAAGCAAGGCTTCCTTCAGGCGGCTCACTTCGCTGAGCTTGAATTTGTAGCTGACCTTGTTGGCGATGAGCCGGGCGCTGATGGGCACGATGGTTTCCAGGGGGGTCAGATGATTTTCCAGCAGGGTTTTGCCGGTTTCCACGATGTCCACGATCACATCGGAGAGCCCCAGCAGGGGAGCCAGTTCGATGGAGCCGTTCAGATGGATGATATCGATTTCCCGGCTCCGGGCGGAATAATACTGCCGGGCGATGTTGGGAAACTTGGTGGCCACTTTCAGGGGGCGGGAGGTGTCGTCCAGGAAATCCCGGGGCCCGGCCACGCACATGCGGCACCGGCCCATGCCCAGATCCATCAGTTCGTAAATATCCGGGGCGTATTCCAAGAGGATATCCTTGCCCGCCACCCCCAGGTCGGCGGCGCCGCGCTCCACGTAAATGGCCACGTCGGAGGGTTTTACCCAGAAATAGCTGACGCCGGCTTCCGCGTTTTCAAAAATCAGTTTGCGGTTCTTTTCCCGGATGGCGGGGCAGCCGTAGCCGGCCCGTTCAAAAAGCGCGTAGACACTTTCGCCCAACCGGCCCTTGGGCAGCGCGATATTGACCATGCTCAGGCGCCTCCCTTCACGGAAATGATTTCGCCGTAGCGGCCTTCATCCGGATGCTTCTGCACCCGCACCCGCAGGCCCTGCCGCCGCAGCGCCCGGGCTTTTTCCATGACGGCCAGGGGAGAAGCGTCCTCCGCATAGAGGAGCAGCACGTCGGCGTCCAGGGGGCGCTCTTTGGCAGGCAGCTGGGAGAGAAGATCCAAATACACCGCAAAGCCGATGGCCCCCGCCTGCTTGCCCAGTTTTTTCACCAGGTTGTCATAGCGGCCGCCGGAAAGGATGCCGGCATGCACCCCGGGCACATATCCTTTGAACACCAGGCCGTTGTAATACTTAAGATCGGAAAGAATGGAGAAATCCAGATTCACTTCCACGCCGGAGAGCTCCTCCAGCGCTCCGCACACAGCGGACAATTGCCGGCAGGCCTGCCGCATCTCTTCATTGACGCTCATTTCCCGCAGCCTTGGCAGCATGTCCAGCCCTGGGCCGTAAAGCGCGGCGACTTCCTCCCACGCCCCGGCGGTTTCAGGGGGCAGCGCGGCGCTTTCGCACAGCGCCCGGATGCCGTGGGCGTTCTTTTCGTGCAGGCAGGAAAGGAGCGCCGCTTCGGTGTCCTGGGAAACACGGGAGGCGGAAAGCAAGCCCACGATCCATTCCACGGAAGCGATATCCAGGATGGCTTTATCGGAAATGCGCCGCAGGCTTTCCGCCGCCAGGGTCAGCACCTCCAATTGGGTGTACAGGTCGATTTCGCCGATGCATTCCAGCCCGGATTGGGGGATCTCCCGGAACTCCCTCGAGGCGCCGGTGTCCCGGTACACATTTTCATGGTAGCAGATCTTCTGCTGCCCGCCCCGGTAGTTTTTGATGATGGACAAGGTCACGTCGGGCCGAAGGGCCATCAGGCGGCCGTCGGTATCGGTAAAAGTGAGGATATGATCCCCCGTGACGAAGCTGCGGTTCTGGGCGTACAGGTCATACGGCTCGAATTTGCTCATTTTATAGGGCCGGTAGCCGTAAGCGGCATACAATTCACGCAGGGACAGATCCATTTCCTCGCTGCGCTCCAGCAGGCTGTTTCCGTTTTTGGTCTGCATGCTCTGTCCTCTTTTCTGCCGCCCTTTGGGCCGGCGGGATTATCAGGCGCTCCGCGGCGGGGATATAAGATCGGAAGAGCACACGTCTGAACTCCAGTCACCGCTCATTATCTC
>CAZQAM010000263.1:788-3688 GCA_964591355.1 uncultured Oscillospiraceae bacterium | reverse complement strand
TCGCAAAGGACGCAAAAATCAGGCTGTACCTGCGCCTGGCCCGGGACCGGATGGATGCGGTGCAGGACATGCTGGCCGCCATGCCGGGCGATATCCCGGTGTATCTGAACCTGCCGGAGGAAGGCATCACGCTGCTGTGCCCCCGGAGCCTGTGGGTAAAGGACGCGGACGCGGCCATGAAGGTGCTTGAGCAAACGGTGGGCGCCGAAAACATGAAAAGCGTCAGGAAGCCGTAAGCCCGGAAAAAACAGCGGGAGGGCACCGGGCCCGCAGCCCCGCGAAAGGAGATGGAACCATGAAAGCGCAGCCCCAATTGAATCTGAACAAGGCGGCCTGGTATTCCATCGTCATCAACGCCCTTCAAATCCTGGCAGCGGTGTCCCTGGCCGCATTGATCCTGGCGGAGGACGCCAACCATTCCCTCCGGGGCCCCGTGGGCAATTTCATCGTGCTTACGCTGGCCATCGTGGCTTCCGGCGGTGCCTACATGGATATCCGGGAAGCGGTGCGCGCCCGGAAAATCGGCTTCAAATTGCAGGGGCTGGATGAAACGGTGAGCCAGATGACCGATCTCAACCGCGCTCTCCGGGCCCAGCGCCACGATTTTCTCAACCACCTGCAGGTGGTGTACAGCCTCATTGAAATGCGTGATTACGAGGAGGCCAACCGGTATATCGAGCAGGTGTACGGCGATATCCAGCAGGTGAGCCGGGCGCTGAAAACGGCCTGCGCCCCGGTCAACGCGCTGCTGCGGGCCAAAATTGCCGAAGCGGAGCAGAAGGGCGTGAAGGTGGAGGTATCCGTCCGCGCCGCCTGGGATGCGCTGCCCATCCCCGCCTGGGAAATGTGCCGGGTGCTTTCCAACCTCATTGACAACGCCCTGGACGCCCTTGCGGGCACGCCGGATCCCGCCCTGTATATCGAATTGGGCGAGGATGTGAAGGGCTTTTCCTTTATCGTGAAAAACAACGGCCCCGCCATTCCCCGGGACCGGCAAAGCGCCATTTTCGAAGCCGGGGTATCCGGCAAGGGCGAAGGCCGGGGCATGGGCCTGTTCATTGCCCGGGAAACCATGCGCCAGGCCGGGGGGGATCTGACCGTTGAGAGCGACGAAAGGTCCACCGCCTTTTCCGGCCAGGTGCCACGGGCCCGGATCCCCGCCGAGGAAAGAAAGGAGACGGACGCATGACCAGCGATACCATCGCCGCCCTGGCCACCGCGCCGGGAGAAGGCGGCATCGCCATCGTGCGCGTCAGCGGCCCCGAAGCGGAAAACACGCTGAAGGCGCTGTTTTCCCCGGCCCGGGAATTTGAAAGCCGCCGGATGTACTACGGCCATATCGTTTTCGACGGCGAAACGCTGGATGAATGCATGGCGGTTCTCATGAAAGCACCCCGCACCTACACCCGGGAAGACGTGGCGGAAATCCACCTCCACGGGGGCTTTTTTGCCGCCCACAGCGTACTGCAGGCTCTGTATGCCCTGGGCGTCCGGGCCGCGGAGCCCGGGGAATTCACCCGCCGTGCCTTTCTGAACGGCCGCATCGATCTGAGCCGGGCCGAAGCGGTGATGGATCTGATTTCCGCCTCCGGCGCCCGGGCGGCCCGGGCCGCCCTGCGGCAATTGGAGGGAGGCGTCAGCGCCTTCATCCGGGATGCGCAGGAAGAATTGATCACCCTGCTTTCCGGCGCCGCGGCGGCCATCGACTATCCGGAGGAAATCTCCTTTGAAGAAGCGGCGGCAGGCATGACGCCCCGGGCCCGGGCGCTGGCGGATCATCTGGACCATGCCTGCGACGAGCGGGGCGCCCGCATCGCGCGCAACGGCCTGGAAGCCGTGCTGTGCGGCCGGCCCAACGTGGGAAAATCCAGCCTGCTCAACGCCCTGGCCCGGCAGGAGGCCGCCATCGTCACAGCCATTCCCGGCACCACCCGGGACATCGTGCGGGCGGACGTGATGATCGACGGGCTGCCGGTGCATTTTTCGGATACCGCCGGGCTGCGGGAGGGCGGCGACGCCATCGAGCGCATCGGCATCGACCGGGCCCGCCGGGCCATCCGGGGGGCCGACGCGGTATTGGCGGTGTTCAACGCCAGCGAGGAACTGACGGAGGAGGACCGGGAACTGCTGGAGGAAACGAAGGGGGCGCCCCGGATCATCGTCCTGAACCAGTGCGACCGGCGCATGGCGCTGGATCCAAAAGATTTTGAAAACCCCGTGGTGGTATCCGCCGCCACCGGGGAAGGCATCCCGGCGCTGGAAAAACGGGTGGCCGCCTTCGGCGCGGGAGCCGGGGAAGGCGCCATCACCCAGCAGCGGCATATGGCCCTGGCAAAGGAAGCCGCCCGGAGCATCCGGGAAGCCGCCCGGCTGCTGGAAGAGGGGGGCGACGTGTCCCTGGCGGTCATCGACCTGCAGTCCGCCCTGCATACGCTGGGGAGGATCACCGGCGAACAGGTGGACGAAAAACTGCTGGACGACATTTTCTCCCGCTTCTGCGTGGGAAAATGATCCCGTTCAATTTGTATACAAATTTGACGATGTCTGACAAAATTGCATGAAATTTGATGAAACGATAAAAAGCCATTGAAAACGCAGGAAGAATCTGCTATAATCCTGCCACAGACCGCAGAAAACGAAGCGCATCTGTCCATTGATTCTCTTAGGAAACGAGGCCTTTGATCCATTCATGATGAAAAAAGCCGCTATAGCCAACGAATGAAACGCATTGCCTGTACATCCGTGAATCTGGCAGCTTTTTCTTTTATGCCTTACCGGCAAGGAGGAACCTATGAGCGAAAACTATGAAAAAATGTCCGTGGTGGAACTGCGCAAGGTGGCCAAGGAGATGGGGGTCAAACTGGGAGCCGGCATCAACAAGCAGGGCATCATCGAAAAAC
>CAZQAM010000263.1:0-778 GCA_964591355.1 uncultured Oscillospiraceae bacterium | reverse complement strand
TGGAAGCTGCGCCCGCTGAGCATCCGTCGCCAGCGCCGGCCGTCATGCACCGGCCCATCCGCACCGCCGCCATCATCACCGATGAGGAGGGCGAGGATGATGTTCCCGTGCTGACGCCCAATCCCCAGGCGCCCCGCCTGTCCGTCTCCCGTCCGCCCGTCCAGGGCGCTTCCGCCGGCGCTTCTTCTTTGAGCACCATTTCCGCCAAGGCCCCGGCGTTTACCATGGAAGGCAGCCGGGCCTGGAACAATCCCCGGCCCTATCAAAATGCCTCTCCCAATTACCAGCGCAGCCAGAATTGGAGCGCAGCCCGGCCCGGGCAAAGCGCGGGCAGCCAGCGTCCCTACGGCGGGCGGCCCCAGCAGCAGCCCGCCCGTCCCGCGCCCGCCTATACGCCCCGCTTCGGCCCGGAGCAGACCGCTCCCGAGCCCGAAAAGCCCGCCGCCGATTACCGCTCCATGCCGTATGGCGCCCCGGCCCAGGATTATCAGCCCGTGGAAGCCCCGCAAAGCCAGGGGGGCGGATATGCCCAGCAGAGCGGCTATCCCCAGCAGAGCGGCTATCCCCAGCAAAGCAGCTATTCCCAGCAGGGCGCCGCCCCGGCCCAGGGTTCCTTCGGCCAGCAGCCCGCTTATTCCCGGCCGGCAGCCTCCCATTATCCCCCCGCGCCGGCCCCCGGCCCCACGCTGCCCGAGCTCCTCTCCGCCGGGGACGTGGGCGACGGCGAGGGCATAGATCGGAAGAGCACACGTCTGAACTCCAGTCACCGCTCATTATC
>CAZQAM010000262.1:0-3695 GCA_964591355.1 uncultured Oscillospiraceae bacterium | reverse complement strand
GAAGCCGCAGTACGATCCCCGGGCGATCTATGAAAAGGATCCGGTGATCCGCAGGGCCGTCGACGCCCTCGTTGACGGGACCTTCCCCGATGAGGACGGCGCTTTCCGGGAACTGTACGACGCCCTGCTCAAGGGAGCGTCCTGGCATCAGCCTGACCATTATTTCATTCTTCTGGATTTTCCCTCCTATCTGGCGGCCAAACTGCAGGCCAACCGGGATTACGCGGCGGATCCTGTGCTCTTTGCGAAAAAGTGCCTGATCAATGCGTCCTCCGCCGGCAAATTTTCCTCTGACCGCGCCGTGCGGCAGTACGCGGAGGAGATTTGGCGGGTGTGAGGATATGCCTTGTACCCGATTTTGCCAATTCATCTATGGACGAATGGACGAAATTGTGCTAAAATGCACAGCGCGTGTGCTTCGCGCAATTTGAATTGATCCCTCAAACAGGAGGCGGCTTGCATGCCCACCACGAAATTTGATAAAGAATCCATTAAAGCATCCATTTTAGGAAAACTGCAGCGCTATAACGGCCGCACCCTGGCCGAAGCCACCAACCAGCAGATTTATTACGCCCTGGCCTCCACCGTGCGGGACCAGATCATGCAGAAATGGGTGGCCTACCGGGAAAAGGACAAACGCTCCACCGCCAAGCGGCTGTATTATCTCTCCGTGGAGTTCCTCACCGGCCGCAGCCTGCACTGCAATATCCTGAACCTGTGTTCCAACGACGTATACCGGCAGGCCCTGAAAGAATTGGGCCTCGACTGGCGCGATATCCTGCGGGAAGAGCCGGAGCCCGGTCTGGGCAACGGCGGCCTGGGGCGCCTTGCCGCCTGCTTTATGGACAGCCTGGCTTCCCTGTCCCTTCCCGCCATGGGCTGTACCATCCGCTACGAATACGGCCTGTTCCGCCAGAAGATCCTGGACGGCCAGCAGGTGGAAGTGCCGGATAACTGGCTGGAAAACGGCAACGTCTGGGAAGTGCCGGACATGGAAAACGTGTTCCAGGTGCAGTTCGGCGGCCGGGTGGAGGAGATCCACGAAGGCGGCAAAATGAAATTCATCACCAGGGACAGCTACGCGGTGGAAGCCGTGCCCTACGATATGCCGGTGGCCGGGTATGACTGCGAAACGGTGAATACCCTGCGCATGTGGCGGGCCCGCAGCCCCAAACAGATGGATCTGTCCTCCTTCAATAACGGCGAATACGCCAAGGCCCTGCAGGAGCAGGAGCTGGCCGCCGTCATCAGCAAAGTGCTCTATCCCGAGGATAAGCACCGCGAGGGCAAGGAGCTGCGCCTCCGGCAGCATTATTTCTTCACCAGCGCCACCCTGCAGTACGCCATCAAGGATTTCAAGCGCCGCTTCGGCAGCGATTTCATGAAGCTGCCGGAGAAGGTGGCCATTCATATCAACGATACCCACCCCGGCCTGGCGATCCCGGAACTGATGCGGCTGCTGGTGGACCAGGAGGGCCTGGGCTGGGAAGAGGCCAGCTATATCGTGCAGCATACCGTGGCCTATACCAATCACACGGTCATGAGCGAAGCGCTGGAAAAATGGCCGGAGGAAATGATGCGCAAGCTCCTGCCGCGGATCTATATGATCCTGCAGGAAATCAACCGCAGGGTATGCGCAAGGCTTGCCGATCATTTCAATAACGGCGCCGATCCCCGCATCGCGCGGATGGCCATCACCGCGTACGACCAGGTGCATATGGCCAACCTGTGCGTGGCCATGAGCTATTCGGTCAACGGCGTGAGCAAGCTGCACGGCGAGATCCTCAAAAACGACACCTTCCGGGATTACTACGCCTTCACGCCCCGGAAATTCACCGCCATCACCAACGGCATCACCCACCGCCGCTGGCTGATGAGCTGCAACGACGGGCTGCTCCATCTGATCAATGACACCATCGGTGACAAATGGATCAAGGAGCCGGAACTGCTCCGGGAATTGCTGCCTTTCCGGGATGACCCCGCTTTCCGGGACGCCTTCGCCAAGGTGAAGCGGAAGAACAAAGAATTGTTTTCCAATTTCCTGCAGTATAACCAGGGCATGACCATCGACCCGGATTTCATGCTGGATGTGCAGGCCAAACGGCTGCATGAATACAAGCGGCAGCTGCTCAACGCCCTGCATGTGATGGTGCTCTACAACCGCATCATGGAGGATCCTTCCTTCACCATGACGCCCCGGGTCTTTGTCTTTGGCGCCAAGGCCAGCCCCGGCTATTACATGGCCAAGCAAATCATCAAGATGATCCTGGCCATCAGCCGCATGATCGACGCCAGCCCCCGGGCCAGGAAATTCCTGCGGGTGGTCTTCCTGGAAAATTACTGCGTGTCCGCCGCCGAAAGGCTGATCCCCGCCACCGATCTGAGCGAGCAGCTCTCCACCGCCGGCAAGGAAGCCAGCGGCACCGGCAACATGAAATTCATGATGAACGGCGCCGTCACCATCGGCACCATGGACGGCGCCAACGTGGAAATGTACGAGCAGGTGGGCAGCGAGAATATCTACATTTTCGGCATGCGGGCCGATACGGTCAGCGATCTGTACCGGGAAGGCAACTATTCTCCCATGCACATTTACGAAAACAACGCGGAATTGCGCCGGGCCCTGCTGCAGATCATCGACGGCACCCTGTTCCCGGACAACGCCGCCATGCTGCAGGATATCTACCATAATCTGCTCTTCTCCGACCCGTACTTCGTTCTGAAGGATTTCGGCTCCTATTCCATGGCTCAGCGCCGGGTCGACGCCGATTTCCAGGATCGGGAAAAATGGCTGCGCATGGCCATCACCAACACCGCCTGCTCCGGCGTGTTCTCCTCCGACCGGACCATCCGGGAATACAACGAAAAAATCTGGCATCTGACGAAGTGATAGAATGGCCAAGTTTGCAGGGGTCAGGGGGACCCCTGCTTTTTTTGTGCCAAGGGAAGAGGGAGAGTAATTGACGCAGAAACAGGCCTGCGGTATAATACCCATAACAGGATTTTCCGGAATAAAAAGGAGCGATGCAAAATGGATCGGCTGATCATTCATGCGGACCTGAAAAAGGGCCGTATCCGCAAAACCATCCAGGGCCAGTTCTCCGAACATCTGGGCCGCTGTATTTACGGCGGGCTGTACGTGGGGGAAAAATCCGATATCCCCAACATCTACGGGATCCGCAAGGATGTGATCGAGGCGCTCCGAGAAATCAAAATCCCGGTGCTGCGCTGGCCCGGCGGCTGCTTTGCCGATGAATACCACTGGAAGGACGGCGTGGGCCCTAAGGAAAGCCGCAAGAAAATGATCAATACCCACTGGGGCGGCGTCACGGAGGACAACAGCTTTGGCACCCATGAATTCCTGGAACTGTGCGAGCTGCTGGGGTGCGACGCGTATATCTGCGGCAATGTGGGCAGCGGCACGGTGCAGGAAATGAGCGAATGGGTGGAGTACATCACCTCCGACGCCGTATCGCCCATGACCGAATGGCGCAGGCAGAACGGCCGGGAAGAACCCTGGAAGCTGCCGTATTTCGGCGTCGGCAATGAAAACTGGGGCTGCGGCGGTAACATGACGCCGGAATATTACGCCAACGAATACCGCCGGTACCAGACCTATGTGCGGCAGCACCGCCCCGGCGAAACGGTATAACGCATAGCCAGCGTGCCCAGAGATTTCAATTAAGACTGGAACG
>CAZQAM010000261.1:0-3718 GCA_964591355.1 uncultured Oscillospiraceae bacterium | reverse complement strand
GATAATGAGCGGTGACTGGAGTTCAGACGTGTGCTCTTCCGATCTTGCTCATGGGCCAGCTGTTTCCATGCTTCGTACTGGCAGGCGTCGGTGTTGACCAACACGCCGTCCAGATTGAAGATCACTGCCTGTATCAATTGCTGTTATCCTCCTTTCCAAGAGGTCTGCTTTTATTATACCATTGTTTCCAGCTTCTGTACAGAATAAAAAGACATATTTGCCCCGGTCTATGGGCAAGATAAACAGGACGAAGATCTGCAAGGAGGAAAACAACGTGTCCATCAGCTTGATTCTGCTTGCCGCGGTATCCGCCCTCGTGCTGTTCGGCGTGGCCCAGCGGGTGCTGGACCGCATGCAACTGACCGACCGGGCGGCGCTGCTCATTGCCGCGGCGATTTTCCTGGGTAGCCTGATCCCCGATATCCGTCTGGGGCCGGTGGTGCTCAATATCGGCGGCTTCCTGGTGCCTTTGGGCGTGTGCGTCTGGCTGCTTTGGAAAACGGACACCCGAAGGGAAGTGCGCCGCGCGGTGCTGGGCAGCGTACTGACGGGCGCCGCTGTTTATCTGCTGGGCAATCTGATGCCCAGCGAGCCGGAAAGCATCGTGATCGACCCCAACTATGTTTACGGCATCGCCGGCGGCGTGATCGCCTACGTGCTGGGGCGGTCCCGCCGGGCAGCCTTTATCTGCGGCGTGCTGGGCGTTATCCTGGCGGATACCGCCACGGCCCTGGTCAACTGGAATCAGGGCGTTGATACCACCCTGGCCCTGGGCGTGGCGGGGGCTATGGATACCATCGTCATTTCAGGGCTCCTGGCCGTATTGCTGGCGGAAATCGTGGGCGAAATCCTGGAAAGGATGGTCCGCTCCGACAAAAGGGAAAACGCGGATCCTGTTTTTTCGCCGGTGAGAAGGGGGAAAAGATGAGGATGAAACGCTTATTCCCTGTGGTCCTCCTGGCGCTTTTGATCCTGCCTCATGCCGCTTTTTCCGAGGGCGGCGAGGAAGGATCGGTTTTCCGCATCACGGATGAAGGCGGGCAAATCCTCACTTATTACGCCGGCATTCCCGAGTCAGGCGACGAATACATCGCGGAAGACAACCGCCATTACCGCATCACCGCTGTGGATGAAAAAGAAAAGACCGCCGCCGCGCAGATGCTGGGCCGATACGCCATGCCGGACGTAAGCTATCTGAACGAAATGGCCCAGCCTGTTTCCGCGCCGAAAAAAGCGGTGGCGATCTACTGCACCCACAGCGACGAAAGCTACACCCCCACCGACGGCCAAAGCAGCCTGAAAAACCGGGGCGGAATTTATGACGTCGCCGAAAGCTTCAAAACCGCGCTGGAAAAAGAAGGCATCACCGTTTATTACAGCGATCAGAACCATTACCCTCACGATGCCGGGGCCTACCGCCGCAGCCGCGCCACCGCCTCTTCCCTGGCGGAGGAAGGCGTGGACGCCATCATGGATGTGCACCGGGACGGCATCCCCGACGCCGGGCAGTACAAAAAGACCCTGAACGGCGAGGACGTGACCAAAGTGCGTCTGCTGGTGGGCCGCTCCAACCAGAACGCGGAAGCCAACAAGGCCTTCGCCGCCCAGATCAAGGCAGTGGGCGATAAGGTGTACCCCGGCCTGATCAAGGATATTTATATCGGGAAGGGCACCTACAATCAGGACCTGATGAGCAAAGCGGTGCTGCTGGAATTCGGCACCTATACCAACGACAAGAACGCCGTGATCCATTCCACCGGCTACATGGCGGACGTGATGAACAAAACCCTCTACGGCGGAGTCAAAGGCGCCGCGGAGGGGCGGAAGGAAGAATCGGCCGGCGCGTGGAAAGGAATCCTGTGGCTCCTTGCCGCCCTTTTGATCGGAGCGCTGGTTTACGCTTTCGCCGCTACCGGCCGGGGCAGGGACGCCCTGGACAAATGGAGGGGCACCTTCCGGGAAATGACCGGCGGCCTCACAGGCCACGGCCGGAAAGACGAATGATCGCAGAAAAAAGCCCTGCCGGGAGCAGGGCTTTTATTATTTTCGCTGTTCCGCCGGGCCCTCCTTCATGGCGTTCAGGATCCTGTTCAGCGCCCGGGCCATGACTTCCTTCTGCCGGGCATCCATGCCTTCCGGCGGATTCTCCGCGGAGCAGACCACCCGGTAATGGGGTTTTCCATTCGCGCTGTACCGCCAGATATACGTGGGGGAATAATCGATGCCTTCGTAGTGCGCAAGCCCGTTTTCCAGCGTGATCCTGATATGCAGAAGCAGCCCGGAAATATCATATCCTTCCCGGGACTCGCACAGCAGCGTGCCCAGGGAATAGGCAATCAGGCACTGCCGCTGGATGCCGTTTTCATTGGGCACGGATACGGTTTCCATGGGCAGCACCCGGGACGGATGATACCCCAGGATCAGGTCAGCCCCCGCTTCCGTCAGGGCGTAGGCGGTATTGCGCATGGCGGAAGTCACGCTGGCTGTATCTCTTTTGCCCCAGTGAAGGCAGACGATCACAAAATCCGCTCCCCGGGCCCTGAAATCAGCAATATCCTTTACAGCCTGCTGCTGGCTGTAAAGCTGCATCACCCCCGGCTGGCTTTCCCGGGCGATTTTCCCTTTGGCGGTCAGCGCCTCCGCATACGTCAGAAGGGCAATGCGCACGCCGTTCAATTGGATCATCCGGTGCTGCGCGGCGCTGCCCGCCGTGACGCCTGTGCCGGTCATGCCTTTTTGCGCGAGGGCGTCCGCTGTCTGGTTCACACCCTGGATGCCCTGATCCAGCACGTGGCTGGAATTGACCAGCACCTGCTCGAAGCCGGCTCCCCGGACGGCGTCCAGCGCCGAAAAAGGCGCCAGCGTATCGCCGTATTTCTGATCCTGGGTATTTACTGTCTGGGGCAGCATGGCCAGGGTCAGATCCCCGTCCACCCGGGGACGGATTGAGGAAAGCACCGGGCCGAAAGCAAAGCTTTTGCCCTGCCTGTCATAAACAGAGTCGGAAATATCGCTTTCAAAGGCGATCATGCCGCCGGCTGTCAGGGTAAAGGATCGGCGGGCATCCTGCTTTTCCGGCGAGGGCGCTGCGGTGGCAGAGACCGCAGCCAATGTAGGCGCGGGCGCCGGGGCCAAAGTGACGGTCACCGTGCGCACGGTGCTTTGGGGCACGGGAGTGGTGCCCTGCAGGGCATCCCCCACCAGCCCGATCACCTTCTGCGCGTTCATCCGGGCGTCGGGAGTATCCCCAAGGATTCTGGCAAACACAAACACGCACCCGGCAATCACTGCCGCCGTGAGTATGATCGTCAAAACCGTTCCCAGGGACACGCCCCTTCTCCGCCCGCTCATTTTACTTTCCTTCCACGCGGATCATGCTTTCCACCCGCACATCCTCGCAGTTGATGGCTTCAATGGCCTTGTTGATGGCGCACTCTCCAGCGTTGTGGGTGATCAGCACGATCTGAGCCCGGCCCTCCACGGCATCCCGCTGCATGAGATTGCGGATGCTGATGCCCTCCTTGCCAAGGCAGGCGGTGATGTGGGCCATCACCCCGGGCCGGTCGCTGGCGGAAAGACGCAGATAAAAGCTGCATTGCCAGTTGTCGGTCACCGTCAGGCCGTCGGCCAGCACGTTGGCGTTATGGAAGGTGGGATGCCGGGGCGTCTCCCGGGAGGCGGCGTAAAGCATATCGCTGACCACAGCGCTGGCGGTGGG
>CAZQAM010000260.1:0-3721 GCA_964591355.1 uncultured Oscillospiraceae bacterium | reverse complement strand
TGTTGTATTTCACTTTGCCTGTATCATAGGGCGAAAAGAACAATACTGTTCCGATCGCCGTGTAACACGGCCGAGAGACAGTAAAGCCTGATTTCTTTTGTGCTCTGCATACCGTTAGGGCCAGCGAAGCACCAAAGCACAAAAGCTAAGCTACATTACCCCCTGAGCAAAAGACAAAGGCTGATGCGAGAAAACTTGCTCCTGTAGTAAGAGATTTGATCAAAAGATAGATCAGGACAGGAATTAGCAGAAGATAATCATAGTTTTTTTTCTTCATTTGAAAAGCATCATTTCCTTGCATATTATCATCATAGAGAAAACGGATTCATTCCGCAAGACAAAGCTGCTCAAGCAGACATGCAGTTGTCCAAGTTTCATTTACACGTGACTCAGATATTCTCTGTCACTTTTGCTCTTCATGGCTCAAGTATTCGTTAGCACGCGTGGCTCAAATATTGGTTAGCACTTAGCTCGGTTTTTCATTGACACTCACACAGCAACGGGTTTTGAACGGATGGACAGATGATAGAAAGACATTAGCTGGCAGCATCAATATACTGCTGTTTCATTGGAACACCGCCATGGCATTTTACCTTTTTCGTAGTTGACCATATGTATCAGAGTAACCAATGCATATTTATGCCTCGCAACAGCCCTCGCAAAAAGAATCGTCCATGCCACCACTATGCCACAATGAGATTAACACTTATTTGTACACATTAGTAAAGATTGCTATAAATCGTGCATGTATTGGCATGCGTTATTACGCAATGATACCAATTTGCATATGAATCCAGGAGATGAAATCTCCTGGCGCGGGGTTTGGGGCCGCGGAGGCCCCAAGAATCCGCCTTGCTGCGTTACCTTTCCACTTTATCGATGATCCCGCCGCCAAGGCACTTCTCGCCGTCATAGATCACGGCGCTCTGCCCCGGGGTAACGGCCCGCTCCGGCGCGTCGAATACGAAATGCAGCACTTTCCCCGTCCGGGTAACGGTGACAGGCCGGTCCGGCTGGCGGTAGCGGAATTTGGCGGTGACGCGGCAGGGCGTGTTTTCCGGCAGCGGCTCTCCCACAAAGGTGGCCTGCGCCGCCGTGCAGCCCTTGCTGTACAGCAGGGGGTGATCCTCGCCCTGCACAACGATGAGCCGGTTCCGTTTCAAATCCTTATCCGCCACGAAGAAGCTGCGCCCGTCCCCCCGGCCGCCGATGCCCAGGCCCCGGCGCTGGCCCAGGGTGTAATACATGAGCCCGTCGTGCCTGCCCACCACTTCGCCCTCCGGCGTCACCATATCCCCCGGCTGGGCGGGCAGGAAGCTTTTGAGGAATTCTTTGAAGTTCCTTTCCCCGATAAAGCACACCCCGGTGGAATCCTTCTTTTTGCTGACGGGCAGCCCCGCTTCCTCCGCGATCTGGCGCACCTGCCGCTTGGTCATGCCCCCCACCGGGAACAGGCTTTTTTTCAATTGCGCCTCGTGGATCATATACAGGAAATAGCTCTGATCCTTATTGGGATCCACGCCCCGGAGCAGATGCCCCTGATCGTCGGTGCGGACGAAATGGCCGGTGGCCATTTTATCGGCCTCCAGTTGCATGGCCAGATCCAGAAACGCCTTGAACTTGATTTCCCGGTTGCACAGCACGTCGGGGTTGGGCGTGCGCCCCGCTTTGTATTCCGACAGGAAGAGGGAAAACACCCTTTCCTGATATTCCCTGGCAAAGTTGACGGCATAATAGGGAATCTCCAGCAGATTGCAGACATCCCTTACGTCCCGCCAGTCGCTTTCGCTGGTGCAGACGCCTTCATCGCCTTCTTCTTCCCAGTTGTTCATGAAAATGCCGATCACATCATATCCGGCGCGCTTGAGCAGCAGCGCGGAGACGGCGCTGTCCACGCCGCCGGACATGCCCACCACCACCCGCATTACAATACGCCCCTTTCCGTCATGCGGGCAAACAGCTTTGAAAAAGCCTCGTCCGTCACCTGTTCCGGGGGCTGCGCGGCGTCCACGGCGATAAACCTTTCCGGATTCTCCCGGTACAGCCTTTCATAGGCTTCCTCCGTGCGGGCATGGAAAGAATCGCCGGCCTGCTCGATGCGGTCCGGATCGGAGGCCGCCAGGCGGCGGGCCATGGCGGCGGCATGCCCCATGCGCAGATACAGCGTGATATCCGGCGCGCCTTCCCGGTACGCCGAACGGTTGATTTCCTTCACCCAGCTTTCCTCCAGCCCCCGGGCCATGCCCTGATACACCAGGGAGGAATCCACAAACCGGTCGCACAGCACCACTTCGCCCCGGTGCACCGCCGGCAGGATCACATCCTTCACATGCTGGGCCCGGGCTGCGGCAAAGAGCAGCGCCTCCGTTTCGGGGCACATGCCGCCGTCCTCCTTGGCCAGCACGATCTTCCGGATCTCCTCGGCAATGGGGCAGCCCCCAGGCTCCCGGGTGCGGCGCACAGCGTAGCCGAATTGCTTCAGCCTTTCCGAAAGCGCCGCCGCCTGGGTGGATTTTCCGCACCCGTCGACCCCTTCCAGCGTCACAAAGCAGCCCCTGCGGAGGGGCATATCCGGGCAGAGAACAGCGCACAGCGCCTGCGTGTCGGCCGCCGCATGGGTGGGCCCGGCCGCCAGCACTTCCTCATCCGCCCCATAGCCGTAGAGGGCGGCCACGGAATCAATGCCGCAGTCCCGGGCGCCCTGCACATCCCCGGCGGTATCCCCCACCATGACGGCCCGGCCCTTCCCTGGCAGCGCACGGCGGATCAGATCCGCTTTGTCGGCATGCAGATCCCGGCTGGTGGGGCCGCACACCGCGTCAAAATAGGGCAGCAGCCCGAAATAGCGCAGGATCTCCACAGAGGTGTGCTCCGGCTTGCCCGTGGCCACAGCCAGATAAGCCCCCCGCTCCTTCAGGGCAGCCAGCAGCGGCCGGATCAGGGGATAAACTTCGTTTTCCTTCCAGCCGACGGTATTATACCTATCCCGGTACAGCTCCGTGGCCCGGGCGGCCTCCTCCTCCCCCATGCCGCAGTAGCGCATGAAGGATTCCGCCAGAGGCGGACCCAGGAAACGGCGCAGCGTGCCGCCCTCCGGGCAGGGCAGCCCCATCTTGCCCAGCGCATATTCCACGCTGCGGCATATACCAAGCTGGGAATCGGTCAGCGTGCCGTCCAGATCAAAAACAACCACATCATATGGCAGCAAAACAAAAACATCCTTCCGAAGTGGATTCCGGTCGGATGTTATTGTATCATACTTCCTGCCGCCCGTGCAAGAGCGGCTCGCCGCAGAGCCGCCGCAGCCCATGCCGCACCCGGGGCGGCGCGAGGGGCAGCAGCAGCCGTCTTTCACAGGGAAAGCAGATCAGGCAGCCCAGCACATGCAGCCCCGTAGGAAAGGTCCGGCCGCATACGATGCACCGTTGTTCCTCCATTTCCCTCCCTCCTTTCGGAAGGCAGGATACCCAAAAAATTGTAATTTATGCAAAAAGCAGTCACCGGCTGCCGTCAATAAGATACCGCACCGGATCCTCAGGGGAATACAGGCACATGTCCGGCGCGTACAGCCCCCAATCAGCCAGAGCGCGCCGGGCCTCCGATTCCTGCAAAAAGGCAAGCAGCTTTTCCCCGTCCTCCGTCAGCGCCCGGCCCTCCACCGGCAGCAGCCCCCGGCCCTCCGGCAGCGCATAGACCCTGCAGCCCACGGCCAGGCGGGCGA
>CAZQAM010000259.1:0-3757 GCA_964591355.1 uncultured Oscillospiraceae bacterium | reverse complement strand
AGATAATGAGCGGTGACTGGAGTTCAGACGTGTGCTCTTCCGATCTCGCAAGGCGTAAGAGTTCAAGTCTCTTCGTCCGCACCAGAAACACCCCCAAAAATCTGCGGTAGTAGCTCAGTTGGTAGAGCGCCACCTTGCCAAGGTGGAGGTCGCGAGTCCGAGCCTCGTCTACCGCTCCAATTGCGGGTGTAGCTCAGTGGCAGAGCTCCAGCCTTCCAAGCTGGCTATGTGGGTTCGATTCCCATCACCCGCTCCAGCCTGGAGAGAGAAGGCCCTGCGCTGCTCTCCCCTATGCGCCATTAGCTCAGTTGGTAGAGCACCTGACTCTTAATCAGGGTGTCCCGGGTTCGAGTCCCTGATGGCGCACCAAACGAATATAATCCGAATCGGATCTTCAGAATTGAAGACAGATTCGGATTATTTCTTTTCCTCCGTTTCTTTCCCTGTCATCCTGATACTGCTTCATATCTAAAGGATTGAATTCATCCACCAGATCCTTCGCTGACGCTCAGGATGACGGGGAAAACGGCGCCCTCTCTGTTTGCCATCTTCTCTGTTCGGCGTCCTCTCTGTATTTCCCTGTTCATCGCTCTGTTTATACTATTTCTCGTCTAAAAAATCGAAAGATTCGGGATGGATTTTTTGTCCTGGCAAAGCTGAATGAAGGGAGGCGTAGCAGCGCTACGTTGACCGGAATGAAGCACTGCCAGGGCGGAAAAGACGCCCGAAGATTCAATGTTTTAGACGCGAAATAGTATTACCCCAAAGCCACATCCAATATCATCATGAGCACGAATCCCAGTGAAAAGGCGATCGTACCCCAGTTGGAATGCTTTCCCTCCGACATTTCGGGGATCAATTCTTCCACCACCACATACATCATGGCCCCTGCGGCAAACGCCAGGAAATAAGGCATGATGGGCACCACAGCGCCCGCGGCCAGGATGGTGACAAAAGCAGCAACAGGCTCAACAATGCCGGACATTACGCCGAACAGAAAGGTTTTTCCCTTGTTCATTCCTTCCGCCTTGAGCGGCATGGAAACGATGGCTCCCTCCGGAAAATTCTGAATGGCAATGCCCAGCGCCAGCGCCAGCGCTCCGGCTGCAGTGATCCCGGCATTGCCGGAGAGAAAGCCCGCATAGACCACGCCGACCGCCATTCCCTCAGGAATATTGTGCAGCGTAACGGCCAGGATTAGCTTTGTGGTGCGTTTCAGGCCGGATTTGGGCCCTTCATCCTGATTATTGAAGTGCATATGAGGCGTCATGCCATCCAGCAAAAGCAGAAACCCTACGCCCACCAGAAAACCGATGGCAGCGGGAAGAAAAGACAAGGAACCCAGGGATTCGCTGCTCTCCAGCGCGGGCTGCAATAAGCTCCAGAACGAAGCCGCCACCATGACGCCCGCCGCAAACCCGGTCAGGATTTTCTGCAGGCCGGCCGAAATATCCTTTTTCAGCACGAACACCATGGCCGCGCCCAGGCTCGTACCGATGAAGGGGATCAAGATGCCCCATACCGCCTCTGTATTCATCGCACACTCCTGCGTTTTCTTCCCCGGTGCAAAAGCTGTTCACCTGGACACAGACAGGTTCCGCAGTCTGTGTCCAGGCGTTTTTTCATTACAGCAGCGCTTTGATGCACTTTTCCACATCCGCCATATCCGCGGTAGGTTCAAATCTTGCAGCAACGCCGCCCTCCCGGTCGATGACGAATTTGGTAAAATTCCATTTGATGTCCGGCTTGCTGGCCCAGTCCGGGTCTTTTTCCGCAAACATCTTTTCCAGCAGCGCTTTGTATTGGTGCTCCTGGAAGCCCGCAAACCCCTTCTGGGATTTCAGATAGGTGTACAGCGGCAGTTCATTCTCCCCGTTCACATCCGCCTTTTTCATCTGCGGGAAGGTGGTATTAAAATGCATCGTGCAGAATTCATGGATTTCATCGTCCGTGCCTGGCGCCTGGCCGCCGAACTGGTTGCAGGGAATATCCACCACTTCCAGCCCCTGGTCATGGTAATCCCTGTACAGCTGCTCAATGGGCGCGTACTGGGGCGTGAAGCCGCAGCCCGTGGCGGTGTTCACCACCAGGATCACCTTGCCCCTGTAATCGGACAGCTTCAGTTCTTCACCCTTGCCTGTGGTCAGCGTGTAGTCGTAAATCACTTTTCTTCCTCCTTCAAATTGTTGGGTAAGTCTCTTACGCTCGCGGCTCCAATCGTAGATGATTTACTTTCTTCTGTTTACAGCCTTCAGGAAAGCGCAAATTAACAGCACATAGCAAATCGTTTTGGGCAGCATCAGCATGCCCAGCATGGGCACGACCCCGGCGGCCACCGCTACGGGGATATAGAACAGGAAGGACAAAAGGATGTACAGCCAGACCAGGCGGAACGTCCGGTCCTTCCTTTTGTTTTTCCAATAGAGCCAGCAGATCACAGCGCCCAGGATCACAAAGGGCACATTGCGGATGATCCCCCAGGTCATATCGCTGCTGTTTTCCAGCCACCCGTTTTGCGGGAAGAGGCACAACGCACAGCGAACCAGCGCCAAGGCCCAAACGCCGATGGTCAGACTGTGGTTTTCATTTTCCTGATAATATCCCAGCCATACGTAATACAGCAGCAAATAAAAGACGGTCATGGTGATGGAGGTGACCAGCTTGCCGATGCCCAGAGCGGCGGTGAAATCCGCCTCCACAAAGTAGTTGAGCACCCGGGGCACCAGATGGAACGCGTCGCCGCAGCCCAGGATCAGCGCGGCCAGGCCCATCAATCTTTCGGTTTTGTGCCGGGCCCGGCGCAGGATGATAATGCCGCTGATAATGGCAAACAGCAGGTAGAGCACGTCAAAGGTGGATTCTCCGTATTTCATAAGCAGCCTCCTTTTTCATCTCTGCGCTTGCAGCAGGCGTTCCACTTCCGATCGCTTTTCATGCAAAACGCACCCGCCGGGGTGATCCTCCAGCAGCACGCCTTCCTGCTGCAAAGCCAGGAACAGCGGGGATTTTAATGCGGCCCGCAGGGAGGTGTCCCGCACGTTGATATCGGAATAGGGGGAGAATGGGCAGGGCTCGGCGCCGCCATGGCTGTTGATATGGAAGAAGCCCCGGCCCGCGGCCACGCAGCCGCCGGAGGATTTTTCATCCCCCGGGAAGGCGATGTACACCATTTCGGGGTGTTCCTGCCTTAGGCGCATGATTTCGTTGTGCAGGTATTCCCGCTCTTCTTCGCCGGGGGCCAGCTCCTGGCTTTCTTCCGTGACCGGCACGAACTCCACAAAGATCACGGCCTTGCAGCCCCAGTCGGACAGGCTTTGCAGGAAGGCCCGGGAGGAAACCTCCTTCAGGTTTTCGGTCGTCACGGTGACGGACGCGCCGAAGATCAGCCCGCGGCGGTGCAATTCGTCCATGTTGGCGATCAATTGGTCATAGATGCCCTTGCCCCGCCGGGCGTCGGTGATTTCCCTCTCTCCCTCGATGCTCATGATGGGCAAAAGGTTTCGGCATTTGTCAAACAGCGCGAAGTACTCCTCATCCATGAAGGTGCCGTTGGTGAAGATGGGAAAGAGGATATTGGGTTTCTTGCCCGCCGCTTCGATGATGTCCTGACGCAGCATGGGTTCGCCCCCGGCCAGCAGGATGAAGCTGACGCCCAGCTCGTCCGCCTCGTCAAAGATGCGCAGCCATTCTTCGCTGGTCAATTGCTTTACCGGGGCCGCGTCCACCGTGGCGTGATTGCAGCGGGAATAGCAGCCCG
>CAZQAM010000258.1:0-3774 GCA_964591355.1 uncultured Oscillospiraceae bacterium | reverse complement strand
GCATGGAGCAACTGAATCGGTATTCGCCCATCGGCATGTTTGACAGCGGCGTGGGAGGCATCAGCGTGCTGCGGCAGGCGGTGAAACTGCTTCCCCGGGAACGCTTTATTTTCTTCGGCGATACGGTCAATGCTCCCTACGGGACGAAGACGAAGGAAGAAGTGCTCATTCTGGCCCGGGGGATCGTGGAAGGGCTGATAAGGGAAGGCTGCAAGGCGGTGGTGATCGCCTGCAACACCGCCACCAGCGCCGCCGCGGCGTCGCTGCGGGCCCAGTATCCTTCTTTGCCCATCATCGGGATGGAGCCGGCATTGAAGCCCGCCCAGGCGGTGCGGCGGGATGGCGTGATCCTTTCTCTGGCAACGCCGGGCACCATCGCCGGGGAAAAATACGCCCGGCTGTATTCGCTTTACGGGGAAGGGGTCGTGTCCCTGCCCTGCCCGGGGCTGATGGAGTTTGCCGAGCGGGGAGAATTGACTGGCGACCGTCTGCATGATTATTTGAAAGCGCTGTTTGCCCCCTATGGGGAGCAGGACGTGGAGGCCGTGGTGCTGGGCTGCACGCATTATGTGTTTCTGAAAAAGGCGATTTCCTCGTTTTTCCCGGGAATCCCTTTGATCGACGGCAACGAAGGCACGGTGCGGGAATTGAAGCGGCGGCTGGAGGAAATCCATATGCTGGCGCCGGAGGGCGCGGAGGGCGGCGTGCGGCTGCTTTCCTCCGGCAGCCCGGAAGCCCTGACGGCCATGGACCGGCTGCTGCATTTGCCGGATGATGAATGACGCTGCCGATGGGTTATTTTCGGCAGGGATGCGCCTCAACCCATGAAAGGAGAAAACATGAACATCAAAATTACATCGGACAGCACCTGCGATCTGTCCCCGGAATTGCTGGAACGCTATCAGATCACTTTGATCCCATTAAGCGTGATCATGGACGGTAAACCCTATCTGGACGGCGTTGAAATAACTCCCCAGGATATTTTTAAGCATGTGGCCAACGGCGGTGCCCTGTGCAGCACATCCGCGGTGAACGTGGACAGTTACAAAGCGGTGTTCGGCCGCCTCTCCAAGGAATACGACGAAGTGATCCATATCAATATCGGTTCCCTGTTTTCCTCCTGCTATCAGAACGCGTCCATTGCCGCCTCCTTTTTTACCAATGTGCATGTGGTGGACAGCATGAATCTTTCCACCGGCCAGGGGCATCTGGTCATCGAAGCGGCGGAGATGGCGCAGAAAGGCGTCGCCGCCATGGAGATCTGCAGCCGTCTGAACGCCATGCGCAACCGGGTGCAGGCCAGCTTTATCCTGGATCGGCTGGATTACATGCAAAAGGGCGGCCGATGCTCGGCGGTGGTGGCCCTGGGGAGCAAGCTGCTGAAAATCAAGCCCTGCATCGCTGTGCGGGACGGCACCATGGGGATCGCGGACAAGTACCGGGGTAAGTTTGACAAGTGCGTGGAGAAGTACGTGAAGGATTGCCTGAAGGACCGCAAATACCTGCGGCCGGACCGGGTTTTCATTACCCATACCTGCTTTGATCCCACCCCGGCGCGCATCGCCCGGGAAACGATCGAGAAATACGCCGGCTTCGCGGAGATCTACGAAACCACCGCCGGCTGCACCATTTCCTGCCACTGCGGCCCCGGCACACTGGGTATCCTGTTCATTACACAATAAATAAAAGTACTGCGAAAAGCAGTGCCGGATTTGTTTGATAAAATCTCAGGGCCTGTTTTCATTGCCCCAGGTGCATAGCTGATCCAGAACTTTCATCAGCGAATGGCCGCGTTCTGTCAGGGTGTACTCCACCCGGGGAGGAATTTCCGGATACATCTTCCGATGGATCAGGCCATCCTGTTCCAATTCCTTCAGGTGAAGGCTCAGCGTTTTATCCGTGATTTTTCCAAGGTATCGCTGCATCTCGTTAAACCGGACGGGCTCGTATTCCATCAGGCAGTAGAGAATGATGGGCTTGTATTTCCCGGAAATCAGGGACAGCGTGTAGCTGTATCCTGTGTCGGCAAAATTGGCGTCCGCAATTCTTTTCATCCCGTTGCTTACCTCCCGGAAAGTACCTTTCCAAAATGAGGGTACTTGTTATTGCTTTCGATTCATGATACCATAAAAAGGCCCGGACAGGCAATCAGAATCAGAAAGGAATGATCGCGTTATGAAAAAGAATCTTGGCGTTGTCCCCGCCGTGTATCCCATGCCTGTGCTGATTGTTGCCGCTTACGATGAAAAGGGCAAAGTCAATGCCATGAATGCCGCCTGGGGCATGATCTGCGGCATGGATAAGATCGCTCTGTTTATCGACGAGGATCACAAAACCACCCAGAACCTGCTGAAAACCAGGGCTTTTACCGTTTCGCTGGCCGACAGGGAGCATATGGACGTGGCTGATTTCTTCGGCATTGCCACCGGCAATAAGATGAGCGACAAATTCGAGCGCACAGGATACCATGCTGTGAAGAGCGCGTCCGTCAACGCTCCGATCATTGAAGAATTCCCCGTCGTGATGGAATGTGAGCTGGCGGAAGTGGTGCATACGGAGTCGATGTATGCCATCGTAGGCAGGATCGTCAATGTGGCGGCGGAAGAAGCCGTCTTATCCGGAAAAGACAAGGTGGATCCCGTGAAGCTGAACGCCCTGATCTTTGATCAGTTCCAGCATGGCTATTACGTTTCCGGCGAGCAGGTCGGCAAAGCGTGGCATGCGGGCGCCGGCCTGATGAAAATCTGAATAGCTTCCTCAATCTTGTCTTCAAAATGAATGATGCGTTGGATATTCAATGAAAATCCAATCAATTCATTCATTTTTTCAGTATATTCGATTTGCTGATGCCGGCTGTCCGGGAAGAATTCTATCCCGATCTGCTGGCCCGAAGGATCAGGGATTTTTCTCTTTTTTCTGCGCCAGCGGAATGAGGCGCGAGCCGAACCCGATGATGGGATGCAGCAGCACATCCTCCCTGATGCCTTTGGGCCGGACCAGCAGGGTGTTTTTCTCGTCCGCGATTACCCTGTCGCCCGCTGCGGAAAGGAACTGGGAGGATGAAAGGATCTGACCGCCTTCGGCAAAGCCCTGGATGCGGGAAGCGAGATTCACGTTTCTCCCGATCATATCGTATTTCATCCGGGTGGAGGAGCCGACATTGCCCAGGATCGCTTCCCCGGTATGGAGACCGATCCCCATGGCGATGGCGGGATAGCCGCGCTCTTCATTCCATTGGTTCACGGCTTCCATCCGCCTTTGCATGGCCACCGCGCAGGCGGCAGCGTTCTGCTCCGCCTCTTCATTCACCCGCGGCGCGCCGAACACCGCCACAATGGCGTCGCCCACGAAATCCAGGATATTGCCCTGCCAGGCGTTGATGATCTCGATCATTTCCCCCAGAAAATGATTCAGCATCTGGATAAAAGCCCCCGGGTCCATCTGCTCGGAAAGCTCCGTGGACTGCCTGAGATCCGCGAACATGATCGCCACATTTCTTCTTTCCCCGCCCACGGAAAAGTCATCCTGATGGGACAGGATTTCTTCCAGCACCTCGTCTGTGAGATACCGGCCGAAGGTAAAGCGGATAAAACGGTCTTTCTGACGCAGCGCTTCCTTCAGCTGAAGGATTTCTTCCTCGGCTTTCCGGAGCCTGTTTTCATCTTGGCTCGTCACAGGGTGATCACCTCTCCGGCTCTTGCGTAGCTTGCGTTGGCACCAATGAAGATCGGAAGAGCGTCGTGTAGGGAAAGAGTGTAGGGTAGGGTGGTGGTG
>CAZQAM010000257.1:0-3783 GCA_964591355.1 uncultured Oscillospiraceae bacterium | reverse complement strand
GATAATGAGCGGTGACTGGAGTTCAGACGTGTGCTCTTCCGATCTGATGACAGCCGCCACATAGGCCGGGTCAATGCCGTTCGCTGCGGCGTAATACAGGATCTCGTCCCGGTATTTCACCTGATGGGAGCGCACCTCTCTGCGGTATTTTTCTTCCTCCTCCAGCCGCTGCGTTTCCAGCATCCGCAGGCTCTCCCGGGCCCGGCTGAGAGACAGGGAAAGGAAGAGAATTCCCGCCGCCATCGAAAGCAGCACCAGGCCCTGCCACCAGGTGAGGCCAAGGGCCGCTTTGCTGCCGTTTTTCTTTTTCGCGGCCGCTGTCGGGGCCCTGGTCTTCTGGGCCCGGGCTTCTGTCTGGCTGTGAGCAGCCTGCGGCCTGCCGCCGGATCGCTGCCTGCGGTCGGATCGCCGGTTTCGGACGGAAGCCGGAGCAGGAGAGGTGGGGGGAGGATAATTCATACAAGCGGTTCTCCTTTGCCTTCTGTCTGCCGCCAAAGAGATAAAACGATGGCTGCGCTCTGTTCCTTGCTGCCGTCCGTGCGGATCACATGGTCGGCCAGCTTTGCTTTCTCCCGGGTGGGCATCTGGGAGCGGATCCGCGCCAGCGCTTCCCGGCCGGTGATGCCGTCCCGCTTCATCAGGCGCCTGACCTGCTCCCGCTGGGGCGTGTAGGCGCACCAGATTTCATCGCACCACTGATCCAGCCCCGTTTCAAACAGCAGCGGCACATCCAGCACCACGGGGCCTTCATCCCCGTCCATTTCCCTGCGCATGGCGGCAAAGATCATGGGATGCAGGATGCCGTTGAGCTTTTTTCTTTTTTCCTCATCGCCGAAAATTTCCCGGGCCAGCGCCTTCCGATCCAGGCTTTCCCCCTGGAACACCTGATCCCCAAAGGCCGCGCGAACAGCGGGCAGCGCGTCTCCCCCGCTCCCCGTCAGCCGCCGGGAAATTTCATCGGCGTCGATGACATGCACGCCGTGCTCCCGCAGCGCGTTGGACAAATGGGTCTTCCCGCAGGCAATGCCGCCGGTCAGCCCGATCACGTAGCGGCTCATTTGGTTTCATACCAGCTTTCCCCGGTTTTCACATCGGCCGCCAGGGGCACGGAGAGGAAATACACCTGCTCCATGCAGTTTTTCAGGATGGCGGCCACCTTTTCTTCTTCTTCTTTGGGCGCCTCGATAAGCAGTTCGTCGTGCACCTGCAGGATCAGTTTTGCCCGCAGGCCCTCCTTTTTCAGCGCGTCGTGCACCCGCACCATGGCCAGCTTGATGATATCCGCCGCGGTGCCCTGCACGGGGGTGTTCATGGCGGCCCGCTCGCCGAAATTACGCATGTTGGCATTGCTCATTTTCAATTCCGGCAGCTGCCGCCTGCGGCCCATCAGCGTCACCGCATAGCCGTTTTCATAGCCCTTTTTCACCGCGTCGTCCATGTACCGCCTGACGCCGGGATACCTGTCGAAATACCGGGCGATAAAATCCGCCGCCTCCCTGCGGGATACGCCGATGTTCCGGGCTAAACCGAAATCGCTGATGCCGTACACCAGGCCGAAATTCACCGCCTTGCTGGAGGAGCGCATTTCTCTGGTCACCTGATCGATCGGCACTCCGAACACCTCCGCCGCGGTGCGGGCATGGATATCCTGGCCCCGGCGGAAAGCGTCCACCATGGCCTCGTCCCCGGAAAAATGCGCCATCACCCTGAGCTCGATCTGGCTGTAATCGGCGTCGGCCAGGATATAGCCCGGCCTTGTCACGAAGGCCTTGCGGATCTCCCGGCCCATTTCGGTGCGCACGGGGATATTCTGCAGATTGGGCTCGCTGGAGGAAATGCGGCCGGTGGCGGTGCCGGTCTGGTCAAAATAAGTGTGCACCCGGCCGGAAGCGTCCATCTTGCGCAGCAGCGCGTCGATATAGGTGCTGTTCAGTTTCACCACTTGCCGGTATTTCAGGATCGGGGCAATGCAGGGATGGGCGTCCTGCAGTTTTTCCAGGGTATCTGCGTCGGTGGAATAGCCCCGCTGCGTCTTTTTCCCGTGGGGCAGATTCAGGGTTTCAAACAGCACCTTGCCCAGCTGCTGGGGGCTGTTCAGGTTGAACCCCCGCACGCCGCTGAGGGCGTACACTTCCTCTTTCAGTTCCTCCGCCTGCCGGGTGAAATCCTCCCCCAGGCGGCGCAGCACCTCTCCGTCCACCTGGAAGCCTTCCTGCTCCATGTCAAAGAGCACATAGAGAAGAGGCATTTCGATTTCATTCATCAGCGCCAGCATGCCTTCATCCGAAAGCTGCCTCTCCTGTTTTTCCGCCAGCATCATAACGCCCGCGGCGTCTTCCCTTTCAAAGTGGGACAGCGCGTAGGTTTTTTCCTGGGGATTGTGAAGATACGCCCCCAGCATGGTGTCCCAGGCAAAGCGCGGCAGGGGAAGCTCCCGCGCGGCCAATTGATGCAGCAGGCCTTTCCCGTCGTGGACATACAGTTTTTTCTCCATCAGCGGCCGCAGCGCCGCCCAGGCCTCCTCCGGCAAAAGCCCCGGCGACAGCATATCCTGCTGCAATTGAATTTTCCCCAAATGGCCGGGAAAAGCCAGTGTCATGGCGGTAGGCGTCACATGGAGCGCCGCGGGCGCCTCCCCCATGCGGCCGATAAACGCCAAAATCGCTTCCCGGGAAGAAAGCGCCTCCGCTTCAAAAGCCTCCTGGGTTTCTTCTGTTTCCGCCGGAATATTCTCCGCCCCGCCCGTCAGTTTTTCCAGCCGGGCGGCGGCGCCGTTCAGCTGGTATTTCCGCAGCGCAGGCAGCCCCTTTTCCATGTGCCCGGCGTCAAACGCGCTCAAATCAAAGGCAATCGGCGCGGTGGGCCGGATGGTGGCCAGATCTTTGGAAAAACGGGCCAGATCGGCGTTTTCCCGGATCTTTTCGCCCAGCTTGCCCTTGATTTCCCCCGCGTGCGCCAGCACATTTTCCAGAGTGCCGTATTCGTTCAGCAGCTTCACCGCGGTCTTTTCCCCCACGCCGGGAATGCCGGGAATATTGTCGCTGGCGTCCCCCATCAGGCCCTTCCAGTCGGTGACCTGCTCCGGGGCAACCGAGAAATACTCTTTTACGCCCGCGGCGTCAAACAGGGTGCTTTCCGTGATGCCTTTCCGGGTAAAAAGCACCCGGGTGCCGCCGCCAACCAATTGCAGCGCGTCCCGGTCACCGGTGAGCAATACGCAGTCGATGCCGTGTTCCCGGCACTGCAGGGACAATGTGCCCAGAATATCGTCCGCTTCATACCCGTCCACAGACAGAACGCCCAGCCCCATGGCGGACAGGATTTCCCGGATGACGGCAAACTGGGGCCGCAGTTCCTCCGGCATGGCCCGGCGGCCCGCCTTGTACTCGGCATAGGCGGTATGGCGGAAGGTGGGCACGTGGGTATCGAAAGCCGCGGCGATATAGCGCGGCGACAGTTCCTGCACCGCTTTCATCAGCATGGATAAGAAGCCGTGCACGGCATTGGTATATATCCCGTCCGCATCCATCAGCGGCAGGGCGTGAAAAGCCCGGTGCATCAGGCTGTTCCCGTCAATGACCAGCATGGTTTCCCGCATGCGCTTCACCTCGTCGTTTCTGCTGCTCTGTACAGCGATACAGTTTAGTATACCACATCTTGTAGAAAATGCAAAGAAAATATGACACAATGATATTTTTTCTGTAAAATAAATTTCATATTCTCTCTTTTGGGGCCTCCGCGGCCCCAAACCCCGCGCCGAACAGGTTGTCGAAAAAGGGTTTT
>CAZQAM010000256.1:0-3785 GCA_964591355.1 uncultured Oscillospiraceae bacterium | reverse complement strand
CCGGTCGCTGTCCTGAAAGGAGCCGATGTTGGCATCGCTGGAAGACCAGACGATGTTGAAGTTGGTATTGGTATCGCCGATGGCGTTGTAGGCGGGGTAGAGAACGAGCATGACCGCGTTATCCGCTTTCTCGCCTTCCTGGCAGGGTATATCGGGGTCGATGACCATGCTGAAATCGCCAAAATCAATGGGATAGGCTGTGCCGGCGGTTTCGGCGGCCGCAATGCAGGTTAGAGCCATAACGCAGGCAAGCAGCAGGAATCCAAAAGCCTTTTTCATCAGACAAGCCGCCTCTTTTGTTTTTTACTGGGTTATTCCACCGCAATCAGGTAGTAGTACAGCGGCTGGCCGCCCGCGTGCACTTCCACATCGCAGTCGGGGCACATTGCTTCGATTTCCGCGGCCAGGGCCTTGGCGTCTTCCTCCTTGGTATCGGCGCCGTAATAGATGGTGATCAGGCCGTCATCCTCGGTGACGATTTCCTTCACCAGATCAATGGCCACATCGTGTACGCTCTGGCCCTTGAACTGTACGGCCCCGTTGTGAAGGCCGATGATATCGCCTTCGGAGATGTGCATGTTTTCAAACTCGCTGTCCCGGACGGCGTAGGTGATGGTGCCGGTGCGCACCCGCTGGGCCGCCTCTTCCATGCGCTGGGCATTTTCCTCCGCGGAAAGATCTGGCTGGAAGGCTACGGCGGCGGCGATGCCCATGGCCACGTTTTTGGTGGGGATCACCAGGACGTTCTTATCGGACAGCTCGGCTGCCTGCCGGGCCGCCAGGACGATATTCCCATTGTTGGGGAAAACGAAGATGGTTTCGGCGTTGACGGAATCGATGGCCTTCTGCAGATCCTCGATGCAGGGATTCATGGTTTGTCCGCCTTCCACGATGCCGTCCACCTGCAGATCCTTGAGAATCCTGGAGAAGCCTTCGCCCAGGGAAACGCTGACCATGCCGAAGGGCTTGGGGGGCTCTTTCTGCGCGGCGGCTTCCTTTGCCCGCTGCGCTTCTTTGCGCCTGTAGGCCAGGTTATCCATATTCACATCCAATACGTCGCCCAATTCGATGCCGTATTCGATGGCCTTGTAGGGCTCGTTGGTGTGCACGTGGGCGCTGATGCCGTCCAGGTCGCCTTCCACCAGCACCATATCGCCGATGCGGTTGAGGCGGCGCCGGAAAATATTGATATCCTCCTGGGACACTTCCTCCTGCAGGTCTTTGATATCAAAGGCCACGTGGTAGGCGAAGGCCGGATGCTCGATGGCGTCGTGGTCGTCGGTGAAAACCGCTGTCCGGTCTTCCGCGGCGGCAGCGGGCGCCAAATCATCAATGCTTTCGCCCCGGAGCACGGCGGCATAGCCGGTATAAATCAGCAGCAGCCCCCGGCCGCCCGCGTCCACCACCCCCGCCTGCTTGAGCACGGGCAGCATCTCGGGCGTGCGCTTCAAAACGGCTTCGCCGCTTTGCAGGATGGTATTGAACAGGGCGTCGTAGTCATCGGGGGCCAGGGCGGCCTGCCGCATCGCATCCTCGGCGATGACCCGGGCCACGGTGAGGATGGTGCCCTCCTTGGGCTTCATCACGGCCTTGTAGGCCGTTTCAGCGCCCCGCTGCAGGGCGGCGGCAAACTGGGGCGGGGTGATTTTGTCAATCCCGGCCAGGGCCTTGGCAAAGCCGCGATACAGCTGGCTGGTGATGACGCCGCTGTTGCCACGGGCGCCGCGCAGCGCGCCTTTGGAAAGCGCCTCCGCCGCCTGATCCGCCCGCTCGTATTCCCGGGCGTTGATTTCCCGGGTGGCGCTGGCCATGGTCAGGCTCATGTTGGTGCCGGTGTCGCCGTCCGGCACGGGGAACACATTCAGCGCGTCTACCGCTTCCCGGTTTTTTTCCAAAAGGGCTGCGCCTGCCAGAACCATCTCCCGCAAAAGCAGCCCGTCAATTGTCTGCACTTGAATCAAAGGGATTCCCTCCGTTCCATCTGTGGTCAGGCTTCCGCGGTTATACCCGGATTCCTTCCACGGAAATGTTGACGGAGCGAACCTTCACCCCCGTCATGCTTTCCAGCTTATAGCGCACCACTTCCACAATGGTCTTGCATACTTCGGCAACGGAAATGCCGTATTCCACCACGATGAACAGATCCACGTCCAGTTGATTGTCCACCAGGCGCACCTGCACGCCCTTGCTCAGGTTTTCCCTGCCCAGCCATTCCACCAGGCCGTCCTTGGCCCGCTTGGAGGACATGGCTACAATGCCGTAGCATTCCAGCGCGGCGTAGCCCACTACTTTGAGCAGCACTTCTTCGGAAATATAGATCGTGCCGATGTCATTCTTTACGCTGCATTCCATACGCGATGAACCTCCTTAGCCGGTTCTGGCCCCGGACTACAGTCGGGGTCAATATATAGTATAATGTATTTTGGCCCGGGATGCAAGCATTGAATTCATCCAGGAAGGAAAAAGCCGGCTGTCCGCATGGATTTTTTACACTGATTTGCCGAAAAAAGTGCATCGCGCCGCCATTGACGGAGCAGGCGATGGATGGTATACTTTTTCCGACAAATGAACAGCCGGCGCATCTGCGCAGAAATGCGCGGCGAAGGGCCGCCAAGGCGGCCGGGCGTCATAGGAACCGGGTGAGATTCCCGGGCTATCCCAGTAACCGTGAAGCGGACGACGGGGCGGGGGACGGGCGGTGAAAGCCGCCGCGGTTCCGGCCATTGCGGCTGTGTGCCGTGAGAAGGCGCCCCAGGTAGGATGAGGCCAAGCCGGGAGACTTGTTTGCGCTGTGAAATCATTCCCCTGGGGGTGGGATATGCTATTGAAACCCGTGCGTTTTGCCCGGGCTTGATTGGCGTTCCTCAGGGAGGGACGCTTTTTCCTTGGAAAAAGCGCGTCCTTCCGCTGATTCGTTTGATCTGATTTTCATAGGAGGGGTACCCCATGAACAAGAAGCTTTTCTCCCTGGTGCTGTGCGCGGCGCTGCTGTGCGCCTGTCTGCCCGGAGTGTCGGAAGGCGTTGCCGTCACCGACATGACGGGCCGGGAGATCACCCTGGAGGGCCCGGCGGAGCGCATCGTGGCCCTGACCGCCGCGGACTGCGAGATCCTCTGCGCCCTGGGCGCGGGGGACAAGCTGGTGGGCCGGGGCGAATACTGCGATTATCCCGCCGAAGTGCTGGAAAAGCCGGTGGTGAAGTCCGGGGCGGAAACCAACCTGGAAGAAATCCTGGCGCTGGAGCCGCAGGTGGTTTTGATGGGCACCATGGCGCAGACCAAGGAACAGGTGGAAGCCATCGAGAGGGCCGGCGTGAAGGTGATCGTATCCGAAGCCACCAACGTGGAGGGCGTCTATGAAGCCATCGGCATCATCGGTGCAGTCGCAGGAAAAAATGAGGAAGCCGCCGCCCTGATTCAGCAGATGCAGGATACTTTTGCCGACATCTCCGCCCGGGCGGAAAATACCGGCAGGACGGTGTATTTTGAAATCAGCGAGCTGGCCTACGGCCTGTGGACCGCCGGCAGCGGCACCTTCATGGATGACCTGGGCAGGATGTGCGGGCTGGTCAACGCGTTTGGCGATCTGCAGAGCTGGCAGGGCATTTCGGAGGAAAGCGTGCTGGAAAGGGATCCTGATTTCATCATTACCACCAGCGCCTACAGCTATGCGACGGGGAAGGACGGCGTGGAAGATATCATAAGCCGGTCCGGGTGGGATGTGCGGTAGGGGGTGTATTCCGGGCTTGTCTTCTGGGTGTTCTTTAACGGAATCTCCGGCCCGGG
>CAZQAM010000255.1:0-3788 GCA_964591355.1 uncultured Oscillospiraceae bacterium | reverse complement strand
TACACCCTATCCTACACTCTTTCCCTACACGACGCTCTTCCGATCTCGTCAAATTCATGCGCTCGGAGATTTCCCCCGGCTTCATGCCCTTCTTCTGCAGCTCGGTGCCCATGGCCCCGTCCAGCAGGAGCAGTCCCCTTCCATCAAAAATCACAGCGAGCCCCCCTTTCCCGCAGGGCGCAGGTATCCTTCAAGGCGCAGAAACCGCAGCCCCGGATGCGGGCCTTTTGCGGCATATCGGCCAGGCCGATCACCGCCGTCACCGATTTTACGGGAATCAATAAATGGCTCTCCGCCGCCTGCACGCCCAGCCGCCTGCCGCCGTCCAGCGCCCGCAGGAAATCATCCTGCAGGGCAAGCGGCAGATCGCCGTAGCCAGGGCTGAAGCGGTCGGTGAGATACTTTCCCGGATGCCGGGAAGCAATTTCCGCTTCCGCAGCGCCGCACCCCGCTTCCACATACGCGCTGCCGCAGGCGTCCAGCATCACCGCCCGGGCCATATCCCGCTGCTCCCAAGACCGCAGCAGCGCGTCAAAGGCGGCCCCCAGGGTACAGAGCAGCAGCGCAGCCCTTCCGCATTCCTTCAGCATCTGGGACGCCATTTCCCCGGGCAAAAGCAGATCCGCCTGGGGAAGATACGCGCCGCCGGGAGTCATTTCCACGTCGAATGCCTGATAGACATACCGGGGCGCCAGGCTTTCCTCCAGCAGCGCCGCCGTTTCTTCCAGGGCCGCCCGCTGATCCGCCCCCGCGCCCTGCATCCGCAGATATTTGATGGCTTCTTCCCGGTTCAGCCGCATGGCGCACCGCCCGGTTCTTCCATGGCCCGCAGATCGCGCATGATGCTTTTGACCAATTCCACCCGCTGAAACGGCGTCATGATATAATACCCGTCCACGCAGTCCCGGATCCGCAGGGCCGCTTCCCGGCATACCTGCCGGGCCCTTTCTTCCCCCTGTTCCCGGTTCAGGCCCTCATAGGATAAAAGGATCTCCTCATCCATCTCCACGCCCGATACATTGTCCCTTAAAAAGCAGGCGTTCCGATAGCTGACCACCGGAAACAGGCCGCCCAGCAGGTAGCCCCTGAGCGCCTGCCGGGCCAAACGGATATTCTCCGCCGCCCGGGCGCTGAGGATCGGCTGGGAAAGGAAAGCCTCCATGCCGCTTTCCTCCTTCTGCCGGGCTTTCTCCAGCTCTTTTTCAAAATTCCGGGCATTGACGTTCAGCGCGCCGCACAGGAACAGATTGGGCAGCGCGCCTTCTTCCGACAGCTTCCGGACCGACCGGGCCAGGGAGCGGGAGTTCATCTGAAACACGCCCTTTATCTCCGCCCTGTCCTCATGGGATACAGGGTCGCCGGTCACCAGCAGCACGCTGTCCACGTCCTCCATGCCCAGGCCCATCAAAAGCGCTTTTACGGCGTTCAGATTCCTGTCCCGGCAGGCCATGTGGGGCAGCGTCCTGACGCCGTATTCCCTTTTCAGTTTGGCGGAGAGCATGCAGGCGTCGATGCTGGCCTTGCCGATGGGGCAGTCGGCCACGGTGACGGCGTCGGCCCCGGCGCGGTAAAGATCCCGGGCGCTTTCCAGAAACGGCTGGAACGCCACTTGCCGGGGCGGATCCAGTTCCACCAGGATGGGCCGTTTTTTCCCTTCCAGCAAGGCGCGCAGGCCGGGCCTTTCCATGCTCATCCCTCCCTTTTGTATCTTTCCATTTATTATACCCGGCAGCAGCGCCCGCGCGCAATCCGGGAAACGGCGATTTTCCGTCTCTTGGGCGGGAAAACAAAAAAAGAACACGGAAAGGCGGCGTGCTCCTGCCCGCCGCCGGCAGCTATTTCAGTTTCACCGGAGAGGACCAGGCACGTTTCCGCTGACCGTCCGTCACTTCCACCCGCACGAAGGTTTCAGAAGCCGTGAGATGATAGCATCCTTTGGTGATGCCGGGAGCGGACTGCACCCTTTCCCTGCTGTAAAACCGGTTCGTATTGAAAAGGATCTGCTCCGCCGGGGTGCAGCGCACAAAAACAACGCTGCCCTCTATGTACATTTCCAGGATCCGGGGCCCCTGGGAAGCATACACCTTCCCCTCTTTCAGGGCCGAGAGGACAGCGGCCTGCGTCCGCTCCGGAGCGCAGACGATCACAGCGGAATGGCACGCTTCCCCTTCGTAGCGGTGGGCGTCATCCCCGGCAATAAAGGGCAGGCAGCAGCCGTCCGCGCAGCACAGGTCCAGCACTTCGCTGGAATCCCCCCGCCGGCCGTTCCAGGGATCGTCGGACATGCGGTTGTACACCTCCACGGCGCTCAGACCCGTGAGCTCCCCGATCAAATCCGGATCATTCAGCGACCAGGCGGGATGGGCGAAAACAGCCTGCCCGCCGGATGCCCGAATGGCGTCGAGGCCCTTCTGCGGGCTGTCCAGCAGGCCGGGGGTTTCCATGAGGTCCATGGAAACCCCCGCGCCCACGATGTGCACCGCCTGGCGGTGCTTCCTTTCCACGATGTAAGCCAGCTCCGTCCCAGGGATCAGGAGCAGGCCCGTGTGCACCCGGGCGGGATCCGTCACCCGGCGGTGATCGGTGATGGAAAGGAAATCATACCCCGCGCGCTCATACAAAGCGGCCACCTGCTGGGGAGACAGGAGGCCGTCGCTTTCCGTGGTATGGCAGTGGAGGTTGCCCTTCCACTGAGGGATCCCGGGGTCAATGATGATTTGTTTCATCAAATGGTACGCTCCTTGCCCATGAAGCAGCAGGCCAGAGTGCCGGGCCCGCAATGGGCGCCGATCACCGGGCCGATGATCTGAATGCGGATCTCTTTGATTTCCGGGATCCGGGCTTTGAGCATTTCAGCAAGCCTTTCGGCCTCCTCCGGCACGTCGCCCTGCAGGAGGATAATGGTCTGGTCTTCCGGGTGCTCGATATTCTCCGCCGTGCGCTCCACGATGGTGCGCAGCGCCTTTTTTCTGCCCTGCACCTTTTCCACCGGATCCAATTTGCCGCCCTTGCCCATGCAGATGATGGGCTTGATATCCAAAACCGACCCGAACAGCGCGCTGGTGGAGGAAATGCGGCCGCCCCGGGCCAGGTATTTCAAATCGCCCACCGTCAGCCAGGCATGGGCCCGCAGCCGGTTGTCCAGCAGCCATTTTTCCACTTCTTCCATGGATTTGCCCTGCTCGTAAAGCGCGTGGGCCCCCAGGATCAGCAGGGATTGGGGGCCGGAAATGCTCAGGGTATCCACCACGGTGAATTTCCTTTCGGGATACTTGCCCAGCAGGATTTCCCGGGCCTCATAGATATTGTTGATGGTGGAGCTCATCTGGGAGGAGAACGCCACAAACAGCAGATCCTTTTCTTTCAGAACCGGCTCGAAATACTCCAGGTATACTTCGGTGGGCAGCAGGGAGGTGTTGGGATTGGCCCCCTCCCGCATTTTGCGGAAAAATTCGGTTTCCACGCCGGAGCGGCCGTTGTCGTCCAGATATTCCTTTCCATCCAGCGTGTAGGGCATCCGGACCACGGGAATATGCTTCTCATCAGCGATGGAAAACAGCAGATCGCTGTCGCTGTCGGTCATAAACACATAATTCATTTCCATGCTGCCTGTCCCCCTTCTTTCCTTCATTCGTACCGCTTCTATTGTACCCTGTTTTTCCGCCAAAAGCAAGCAAGAGGCGGGACAGATTTCCGCCCGCCAAAAAACGCCCTTTGCAGGGCGGAAAAAGCGCGGTTCATAGATCGGAAGAGCACACGTCTGAACTCCAGTCACCGCTCATTATCTC
>CAZQAM010000254.1:0-3789 GCA_964591355.1 uncultured Oscillospiraceae bacterium | reverse complement strand
AAGGACGCACAGGATCAAAAGCACCCTGCGTTGCAGCAGCAGGCTTGCGCTGCCCGTATGGAATCTATAGGAAGGATCTCTGTACATGACGCATATTCTCCTTTATTGACAAAGGTGGGGATCAGGCGCTGCCTTTGCCGGATTTTTCCTGATCCGGTGGAGGCATGCACCTTATTATAGCATACTTCCGGTGGATTCGTAAAGAGCGGGAAAGCGGGCGGCAGGCTTTACAATTTGTTCACGCTTTTTGCTCCGCACCTGTGCTATAATAAAATCGGGCCGGAATGCCGGGCTGAATCATCGCGTCCAAGAGGGAGAGCCTCATGATCGCACTGGAGAAGGTCAGCAAACGTTACGGGATGCATAAGGCGCTGGATGGCGTCAGCTTTGCCGTGCAAAAAGGGCAGGTGCTGGGGCTGCTGGGCCAGAATGGCGCCGGAAAAACCACGGCCATGAATATCCTCACCGGCTGCCTGGCGCCCTCGTCGGGCCGGGCGCTCATCGGCGGGTATGACGTCATGCTTCAGCCCCGGCAGGCCAAGCGGCTGCTGGGGTATCTGCCGGAAATGGCCCCGCTGTATGATGAAATGACGGTGGAGGCTTTCCTGCGCTTTGTCAGCGAACTGAAGGAAACGCAGAAAAGCGCCATTGCCGCCCATGTGGGGCAGGTGCTGGAAAAGGCGGGGCTGTCGGATGCGGCGGGAAGAAAAATCGGCAATCTGTCCAAGGGCTACCGGCAGCGCGTGGGATTCGCCCAGGCGCTGTGCGGCAGCCCGGAAGTGATCGTGCTGGACGAGCCTACCGCCGGGCTGGATCCCCGGCAGAGCAGCGAAATGCGGGGGCTGATCAGGGCCCTGGCGGGGGAGCATACGGTGCTTTTGTCCTCCCATATGCTCAGCGAGGTCCAGGCCGTGTGCGACCGGGTGGTGATCCTGCATCACGGAAGAATCATCTGCGACAGCGCCCTGACTGATCTCCGACAGGGGGAAAAGCGCGTCCGGGCGGTGATCTCCGGCGGGGAAAACGCGCTGGTGCCCAAAATCCGGCAGCTGAGGAGCGTGGCCCGGGTGCAGGTGGAAAAGGGGAGCGCGCCGGGTACCGCCCAGGTGGTGCTGACGGCGGAAAAGGACGCGCCGGTGGAAAAGGAGCTGTTTACCCTTTTATCGGCGCTGCAAGCGCCTCTCCTTCGCCTTTCGCCGGTGGAAGACAGCCTGGAGGAGATTTTTTTGCGGGTGACCGGCGACAATCCGGATGATCCCTGAAGGGAAAGGAGGGCAAAACGCATGGGCGCCATTTACCGGCGGGAAATGCAGCGGTATTTTTATACCCCCGCCGCTTATGTGTTCATGGGCGTGTTCCTGACGCTGGGCAGCGTTTTTTTCGCCGTGGGCAATCTCAGCGCCCGCAGCGGCAATCTGCTGAATCTCCTGGCCCAGCTGAGTTACCTGTGGATGCTTTTGTCCCCGGTGCTGACCATGCGTTTGCTGGCGGGGGAAAGAAGGCAGCGCACCGACCAATTGCTGTATTCCTCCCCTTGCTCCCTGGCTGCCATGGCGGCGGGGAAATACCTGGCGGCCTGCACGGTGCTGCTGGTCACGGTGGCGGCGTCCTTCGTGTATGCCCTGATCGTGGCGGTTTACGGCACCCTGTATCTGGCGGAAACCTTAGCGGGCTATCTGGGGCTGATCCTGCAGGGCTGCGCTTTCATTGCCCTGGATTTCTTCGTTTCCTGCTTCGCCCGCAGCCAGATGACGGCGGTGATCCTGGGCGTGGGCGCCAATCTGCTGATCTTCATCAGCGATGTGGCGGCCTCCGCCGTTTCGGCTGACCTGATCGGCGGGGCGCTCCGTTTCATCAGCCTTTACCAGCGTTTTGCCCCGTTTACCCGGGGGCAGATCAGCTTTTCCAACCTCCTGTTTTATCTCCTGTTCATCTTCGTGATGCTGTTTTTGAGCGTGCGGGTGCTGGATGCCCGGCGGTGGAGCGAGGCCTGAAAAAATGATGCGCCGATGGAAGGAAACCTGGGAAAGACTCAAAAGGAACCGCAAGCTCCGCTGCGGCGGCCTGTCTGCCGCGCTGACGGCGGCGGTGGCGGTGCTGGTGCTTTTGCTGGGAGCGCTGGCCGACGGCGTAGAGGACCGCTTTGCCCTGAAAGCCGATCTGTCCTTCAACGGGGCCACCACCCAGAGCGCCATCACCGACCAGGTGCTTGCCCAGCTGGATAAGGACGTGCGCATTTACGCCGTTGTGCCGGTGGACGGGGGAGACGCCACGCTCCTGTCTCTCCTGGAAAGGTACGGCGCGAAAAGCGGGCATATCGCCTGGAGCCGGGAAAGCCTGGTGCGCAATCCGGTGCTGCAGAATCAGTTTTCGGATGTCTCCGGCGACCGGCAGGTGACCGACGACTGCCTGATCGTCACTTGCCCCCGCACCGGCCGCACCCGGATCCTCAACGAAAATGATTATTACGTGTACTCCTATAACATGGAAAGCGGCACCTTCAGCGAGGCGTATTTCACCTATGAAAAAAGCCTGACCGAGGCCATTCTCTATGTGAGCCAGGATACGCTTCCGTCGATCCAGATCCTCACCGGCCACGGCGAAATTTCCCAGAGCGATCTTTCCATTCTGGAAAATACTCTGGTCACCGCCAATTACGGGATCCAAAGGGTGAACCTGTCCGCCGGGGATACGCTGGATCCCGCCAGCCCCCTGATGATCCTGTCCCCCCGGTACGATATCAGCCAGGCGGAAATGGAGCTGCTGACGGCGTTTGCCCGGCAGGGAGGCAGCTTTTTCATCGGCGTGCAGTATGCCGATCCCATGAATCTGGAGAATTTCAACGCGCTGCTGCGCTCCTACGGCGTGGGGATGTATCCCGGCCTGGTGATCGCGAAGGAAAAGGATACCGCCAGCTATTACGCCGATTCCCCGGTATTCCTGATGCCCGTCCTGCAGGAAACCGATGTGACTTTTCCGCTGATCCGGCAGGGGAAGGATATCCTTTTGATGGGGGGCGCCCGGGCGTTCCGCCTGCCGGACATTGTGCCCGATAACGTGATGCTCTCTCCGATCCTGCTGACGGGGGAAGCCTATATCCGGAACTTTGAGGACGGCCTCAGCCTCAGCGATCAGCAGCCGGGGGATGAGGAAGGGGTGTTCCCCCTGGCCCTGCGGGCCGATAAAATGGGTGAAGACGGCCAGGTTTCCCGTATGTTCGTTACTGGAAATATCAGCATGTTCCTGGATTACTGGGTGCTCAGCAGCACCGACGCCAACGCCTTTCTTCTGCAGATGCTGCGCTCCCTCCAGGGCTCCGACCCTGTGAACCTGGAGATCCTGCCCAAAGTGGCGCTGCGGGATGGGCTGACCATGCGGTCCCTGGCTCCCGCCGCCGTGGCCACCGCTTTGCTTCCGATGCTGGTGATCCTGGCGGCGCTGCTGGTGCTTTTGCCGCGAAGGAATCTGTGACGATGGAAAAAGTGCCGAAAAAAAAGGCCCGGAAGGGGCTGAAAAAGCGTTTTGTGGCGCTGATCCTGCTGGCTGCCGCCCTGACGGCGGGAACCGGCGTGCTTTTCCTGCGCCGGGCTGAAGCGCCTGTGCTGCCGGAAACTCCCAAAAAGGCAGTGCTTTTGGACCGGCCCGCGGAGGACATTGCGTCGGTCACCATTGAGACAGCCCAGGGAGCGGCGTATACCCTGATCCGGCAGGAGGATACTTTCCGCCTCCGTGGACAGGAGAAAACAGATCGGAAGAGCGTCGTGTAGGGAAAGAGTGTAGGATAGGGTG
>CAZQAM010000253.1:0-3795 GCA_964591355.1 uncultured Oscillospiraceae bacterium | reverse complement strand
CACCACCACCCAATCCTACACTCTTTCCCTACACGACGCTCTTCCGATCTGTGCCGTCGGCGTTTTCCACGCTGAGGGCCCCTTCCCGCTGGTCCCCCAGGCCAAAGGAGGGATATTCCTGGGGCAGCCGGTCCAGGGCGCATTCCTGCACGGAAAAATTGCCGGTATCCCTGGATCCGGCGTGCCGCAGCACCTGATTGGGATCGATGATACGCAGCCTCCGGCCAAAATAAAGATGCGCAAGCACATTGTCCGGCATCACACAAAGCACATAGCTGATCCTGTCATTCCTGAGATGAAACAGGCTGCCTTCCCGAATGATTTCCGCCATGCTCCCCTCTTCTCCTTTCCCGAATGAAAACGCATTCCCATCTTCCGTTTTTTGTTATCCGTAGTGTATCATGGAACCCCTGCTTCGTCAATCTGCGCTTCCTTGCCCGGCGAAAAAAAGGCCGCTGTTTCCTGCGTGAAGCAGCGGAAAAGCGGCTTTTTGATGTGCGCTTTCGCGGGGCAAATCAAAATTTGAACACGATGCCCACCACGGCGGACAGGGCGATGAACACAATGGGGCTCCATTTCAGTTTCTTCTGGCCCACAAAAATCAGCACGGCCAGGATCAGCGCCTTCCAGACAAACAATGCAGACAGGCCGCCGCCTGCGGCATAGGCGTCCAGATTCAGCAGCGCCACCCGGGCTACGTTGAGCCCCGCGGCGGTGATCATGGCCAGGGAAGCGGGCCGCAGCCCGTAAAACGCGCCTTCCACCAGGCGGCTGTCCCGGAAGCGGTTGAGAAAGCGGGCGATGATCAGGGTAATGATAATGGAGGGCGCGGCCAGGGCCAAAGAAGCGAGGATGCCCCCCGCCACACCGGCGGTGACGAACCCCGCGTAGGTGGACATGTTGATGCCGATGGGGCCGGGGGTGGACTCCGAAATGGCGATCATGTCGGCAATGTCCCCATGGGAGAACCAATGGGTGTTATTGGAAATCTCGTAGAGGAACGGCAGCGTGGCCAGGCCGCCGCCCACGGAAAACAGGCCGGTCTTGAAAAACTCCAGCAGCAAACGCAGCAGCGTCACGGATTCTCACCCGCCTTTCCGGCGGCGCGGCGGTTTTTGATTTCAGAGGCCGTCAAGCCCGCCAGCCCCGCCAGGATCACCAGCACCGCGGCGGGAATCTTCACCGGCAGAACGCCGGAGAAAGCGTTGAGCACAAATACGATCAGATACAGCGCCAGGGCAAAGCCGTCCACCACCGATTTTTTCCACAGCCGCAGCACCGCCTGCACGATCAGCACGCACACGCATACCCGGATGCCGGCAAAGGCGTGCTGCACGATTTCGATCTGAGCAAAGCTGTTCAGGAACGCCGCAATGACCAGAATCAGGATCACCGGCGCCGTCAGAAAGCCCAGGCTGGCCAGCAGCGCGCCCTTGAGCCCGGCTTTCTTTTCCCCGATAAAGGTGGATACATTCATGGCGATGATCCCCGGCGTGCACTGGCCCACGGAAAAATAATCCCGAAGGTCGTCCATCGTGGTCCACCGGCGCTTGTCCACCAATTCCCTTTCCAGAATGGGCAGCATGGCGTATCCGCCCCCGAAGGTAACGGCGCCCAGCTTCACAAAGGTCCAGTACAAATCAAGCAATGGATGCTGCATGGATGATCTTCCTTTCTGCGCGGGCATTTTTCATCCCAGCGCTTTGCGCACGATTTCCGCCGCGGCCCGGGCATCCCGCCCGTACGCGTCCGCGCCGATTTGGCGGGCATAGGCCTCCGTCACCACCGCGCCGCCCACCATCACATACGGCGGATCCGGCAGCGCTTTCAAAAGCCGCACCGTTTCTTCCATGGCGGGCAGGGTGGTGGTCATCAGGGCGGAGAGGCCCACCAGCGGGATCTTTTCCTTCCGGACAGTTTCCACGATGGTTTCCGCCTTCACATCGCGCCCCAGATCGGTGACGGAATAGCCGTAATTTTCCAGCACGGTTTTGACGATGTTCTTGCCGATATCGTGGATGTCTCCCCGCACGGTGGCCAAAAGGATGCGCCCCCCTGCTCACCTGCTCCCCGCCCGTTTTGAGCAGGGACATTTTGATTTCCTCAAACACCGCCTGGGCAGCCTGGGCGGCGGAGAGGAGCTGGGGCAGGAAGGCCCGCCCGGCCTCATAATCGGCGCCCACCCGATCCAGCGTCGGAATCAGGCGCTTTTCCACGATGTCCATTTCCTTTTCGCTTTGCAGCGCTTCCCGGGCCAGGCGCGCCGCCTCGCCCTTCAAGCCCCGGAACACGGCCTCCTCCAGCGTCATGGAAGACGCCGGCGTGTTTTGAGACAGCGCCTGCGCGCCGGCAAACCTTTCCACATACGCCCGGCACTGCTTATCCTCGCCGTTCAGGGCCCGGAAAGCGGCCACGGCGTCCATGATTTCTTTTTGATTGGGGTTCAGGATGGGCAGCTTCAAGCCTGCCTGCAGCGCCCGGATCAGGAAGGTCTGCGTCAGCAGCGGGCGGCTGGGCAGGCCAAAGGAAATGTTGCTGACTCCCAGCACCGTGGGCAGCTTCAATTTCCGGGTCACCTGTTCGATGGCTTTCAGCGTCTCCTCCGCCTGCTCCTGCTGGGCGGACACCGTCAGCGTCAGGCAGTCGATCCATACGTCTTCCCGGTGAATACCCAGCTGCAAGGCATGATCCAGGATCCGCCGGGCGATTTGCAGCCGTTTCTCCGCGCTGTCCGGGATGCCGTTTTCATCCAGCGTCAGCCCCACCACCGCCGCGCCGTACTTTTTCACCAGGGGCAGGATGCGGCGCATCACCTTTTCATCTCCGTTGACGGAATTGACGGCAGCCTTGCCGCCATAGACCCGCAGGGCCGCCTCGAGGGCCTCCGGATCGGCGGAATCCAGCTGCAGCGGCAGATCGCAGGCCGCCTGAATGGCTTTTACCGCCCGGGGCAGCATGGTTTTCTCATCCACGCCGGGGTAGCCCACATTCACATCCAGGATCTGGGCCCCGGCGTCCATCTGCGAAACGGCGGCGTCGGCGATGTAATCCAGATCGTTTTCCATCAGCGCCTGCTGAAAGCGCTTTTTCCCGGTGGGGTTGATCCTTTCGCCGATGACCCGCACACCGTCGATCATGACAGGCCTTGTGGCGGTGCAGACAAAGCTGGCGGGCTCATATGCCCCGTCATTCCCCGGTTTTCTTCCCTTCGACGCCTCCGCCAGGGCGCGGATGTACGCATCATCCGTGCCGCAGCAGCCGCCGATGAGGCTGGCCCCCGCGTCAATGAGCGGCAGCATCTGCGCGGCGAAATCCCCGGCGCTCAGGCTGTAATGCCCGTCCAGGGGATCGGGGAGCCCGGCGTTGGGCTTGGCGATCAGCGGAAGACGGGTATGCCGCCTGAGCTCCCGGACAAGGGGCAGCATTTCCACAGGCCCCAGGGAGCAGTTGACGCCGATGGCGTCGGCCGACAAGCCTTCCAGCGTCCGGGCCATGGAGGCCACGGTGCAGCCTGTAAAGGTGCGGCCCATCACATCAAAGCTCATGGTGACGAACACCGGCAGCTTCGTATGCTCCTTCGCCGCCAGTAGCGCAGCCCGGGCTTCGCCAAGGTCGGTCATGGTTTCGATGGCGATGAGATCGGCGCCGGCTTTTTCCCCCGCCTCCGCCATTTCGGCGAACAACTGGTAGGCTTCCTCAAACGTCATCGTGCCCAGGGGCTCCATCAGCGCCCCGATGGGGCCCATATCCAGATCGGAAGAGCGTCGTGTAGGGAAAGAGTGTAGGATAGGGTGT
>CAZQAM010000252.1:0-3796 GCA_964591355.1 uncultured Oscillospiraceae bacterium | reverse complement strand
AGAATCTCATTGCATCTTTTTCATTCAATCTTTTAGATGCGATATAGTATAAATTCATTTTCCTGGCTGTCTGTCTGGCTTTTCTATGCCCGGGAGCTTTCCCGGCGCTTTCAAAAGCTTCAAGCGGAAACAAATAAAACTGCGTTTCCCCGGTTTGCCTTTCTTGGAAAGGGGTCTGGGGGAATCCCTTCTTTGGGCTCCAAAGAAGGGTTTCACCCAGAAAAAACTTTCAAAAAATATCTTTATGATCTTTCCCGCAGCGTCACGTGCACCGTGTCGCCCGGCTGCTTGCCGATGGCCCGCCGGATCTCCTTTCGGATGCCGATGAGGTGGAAGGGCGTACCCATCCGCACCAGCTGCCCGTCGTAGGGAAAGCCGTCAAACTCGGCATGGACGGCCACCCGGCCTTTGCCGTACACGGCCCTGACGTCAAAGGGGATTTCCACCCACGCCGCGTCCATGTCCGGGTCTTTTTGGATCACGGCGTCAAATTCCACCGCGTCCCGCATTTACTGAACGCCCCGGATGCCGGAAAGCGGCAGCAGCACGCATTTCACCTTGCCCATGATGGCGGAGGCGGAAATGGGGCCCACGTCGTCGGAGCGGCTGTCGTGGGAGGAGCGGCGGTTGTCGCCGATGACGAAGTACTCACCCTCGCCCAATTGGCGCAGGGGATAATCCCGGGGCACGCTGCCCATTTTTTCGGGGTTGGGCACCGCTTCGCCGTTGACATAGAGGATGCCCTCCCGGATCTCCACCGTATCGCCGGGCAGCGCTACCAGGCGCTTGACGAACAGGGTATAGCGGTCCAGGGAAATGGAAGCGCCCAGGCTGATGGAATTTTCCATCCTTCCCGGATAGCGGCAGATCACCACGTCGTTGCGCTGCATGGAGCCAAAAAGGTAATCCAGCTTGGATACCAGCACGACTTCGCCGTTTTGCAGCGTATCGGTCATGCTGGTGCCGTCCACCCGGATGGGCTCGGCAACCAGGGCGCGGATCAGCGAGGCGATCAGCACCGCGGAAAGAATGGTCCAAACCCAGCTCATAATTTCCTGCTTGAGAGTTTTTTTCTCTTTTTCCTTTCCTTTTTTTGCTGTTCTCTTTTCCGTGCCCTGATTGGCAGGGACGGCCTGCTTTTCCGTTTCCATGTTCCTGATTACTCCTCTCTGGATGCTTCGGGATCAGCGCCCGGCCGGATCAGCTTTTTCCGGCGCCGGAAATATACCTGCCTGTCCAGCATGACGATGCGGCCGCACTGCATGCATTTGATTTTGATATCGGCGCCGGTCCGGATGACGGTCCAGGTGTCGCCGCCGCAGGGGTGGGGCTTCCGGGTCTGGATGATATCGCCCAGCCTGACGTCGTTTTCCATGCCTGCGCCTCCCGAATTGCTGCTGTACGAATGCTATTATATACGCTTTTTCAGTTTTTTTCAATGTTAATTGCTTGCAGCGCAAGCAATCGGAGGGAAACAGGCTGTGAATCATAAAAACAGGGGAGAGGCGCCTGCCCCTTCTCTGCGTTTGATTTTTTTCAGCCCTGGCAGTATTTTTCTTCCGCCGTGCGCATCAGCAGCCGGTAGGCAATGGCGCAGCCGATGGCCAGCACAGCCAGGAGGACGGCGACGTAGAGTGCGCTGCTCAGGCCGGCGCGCAGCATGAAATAGCTGGCGGCGGCCAGAACGGCCAGGATGGCCCAGCCGACCAGTATGCCAACGAGGGTGCCGCTCTTCTGCTTGATGGCCTCGGTTTCCGTCAGCCAGTCCAGCTTGGGGTTGGCGGTATCGTTGGCCAGGGCGATGCAGCCGGAAAGGAAACAGTACAGCGCCGTGATCACAAATGCGATGATCGCGTGGGGCCAAAAGGCGGGCATCAGCACGCCCAGGAGCACCGCGGCGGGGATGCACCCCATGAGGCTGAGCCCCATGCCCACCGCCAGCTTGGCTAGCACGATGGTGCCCGGGGCGACGGGCAGGGCGGTCAAGTATGCGTGGCCCCTGCCTTCCCTTGTCACCGCGGAGGACAGGGCGGGGTTGATGCCCGCCATGTAGCACATCAGCGCCGCCATGATGCCGATCACCACGCCGTCGCCTGCGCCGGAAAGCATCGTCTGCAGGGTATTGCCGCTGTCGCTGGTGGCGCGGTTCATGGAAAGCACCATTACGGCCACGATCATCACCGGCATGAAGCAGATAGGCAGGATATTGGTGGCGTAAGCGGGCACCCGGAAAATCTGTTTGATTTCCCGGACGCAGCAGGCTTTGAAAGCCGAGCCGGAGGAAAAGGAGAAGCTTTTCCTGCCCTTTTTGCCGGCAGCGGGGGTTTCAGCCTGCAGCATGGAGAGGCGGCGGTAGACAAAGCCCAGCGCCCACAAAGTCAAGGCCATGGCGCCAGAGCAGATCAGCAGGAAGAGGAGCAGCTGCCCCCAATCCCCCAGCAGGCCCCGGGCCGCCCAGCCGGCAGGCGGGAAAAACCGGGTGAGGGCCTGGATGCGGATCATGTTATTGGTCATGAACTGGGTCAGGAAAGCTTCCGCATCATCCCCCATGATGGAGCCCATGTTCATGCACAGGACCATGTAGGCGAACAAAAGTACCAGGCCGCTGATCGTTGCCGCCAATTCCCGCCGTTTCCACAGGGCGGTCAGGCGGATGAGCAGGGTGGAGAGGAAGCTGGCGATGGCGATGGGCAGCACCGATACGCCGGCCCATACCAGCAGCAGCCGCAAATAAAACAGTGCGCCCGGATGCACCCGGAGGCCGTACAGGATGCCGGCAGGCAGAAGAAATGCGGCGGCAACGCCGGTTTCACTGAGCCAGATCTGGGTCAGTTTGGCGGCGAGCACCGTGCGGTCCCGGACCGGCAGCGAAGCGATGAAGGCTGCGTCCCTGCCGAAATAGAGGGTGCTCATGATGAAGAAGAAGGCCAGAATCAGCGTGCTGAGCATGGCGGCGGTGACGGCCAGGCTCATCAGCATATCCGGCACCCCCATGCCCATCAGCACATTCAATATGGAATATTCCAGAAAGATCAGGATGCCCAGCAGATACGCGAACGCTATGGCAAACCCAATGATCCTGGCCGCTGTTTTGCCTTTTTTCTCTCCCATCCGGGCCCTGAGGTTCCGGGGTTTCAGATCGGCGTAGCGGGAAAGCAATTGCAGCCTGAGCAGGGCGAAATACTGAGTCATGCTTCGTCGCCTCCGTCGTTTGTCAGCTCCAGGAAGAGATCTTCCAGGCTGGCGCCCACTTCGCCGGAGCGGAGCTCATCCAGCGTGCCTTCAGCCCGGAGAGATCCATGGGCGATGACGCCGATGCGGGTGCACAGCTTTTCTGCCACCTCCAGTACGTGGGTGGAGAAAAACACGGTGTTGCCCGCGGCACAGTGGTTTTTCATTTCTTCTTTCAGCAGGTGCGCCGCCCGGGGATCCAGGCCGCCCAGGGGCTCATCCAGGATCCAGATGGGCGGATTGTGGATCAGGGCGCCGATGACCATCAGCTTTTGCTTCATGCCCTTGGAGTAGGAGCGGATCTGGCTGTTCACCGCGTCCTCCAGGGAAAACAGGGACAGGTATTTTTCAATGTGTGCCCTGCGCTGCTGCGGGCTGACCTGGTAAATATCCGCCATGAAATTCAGGTATTCCATGCCGGTGAGCCGGTCGTAGAGGTCATTGCCGTCGGGCACGAAGCCGATGAGCTGCTGGGCTTCCAGGCGATCCTGGTCTATGCGGTGGCCCGCCATGGTGATTTAGATCGGAAGAGCACACGTCTGAACTCCAGTCACCGCTCATTATC
>CAZQAM010000251.1:0-3824 GCA_964591355.1 uncultured Oscillospiraceae bacterium | reverse complement strand
CATCGGGTAAACCGCGGGCCCTCTCCCTCAGCCGTTCCGCGCCAGATTGATGCGCGGGACCGCCGGGGATCGACGGAAGCAAAGGAAGCAACGCGATGCCGGAAAAAAGCATACGGGAAATGCACGGATGGGAATTGTTCCACCATTCCCTGCAGGTAAAAGTATACCGTTTGACCCTGATAGGCGCCATTGTGCTGTGGTTTGTTTCCCTGGCGGTGGGCCTGAGCCTGTACACCTGGTCACTGATCCATCAGTACATCAGCGATTCTTTCGGCCAGGCCCGCAACGCCGCGGCCATCGTGGACAGATGGATCGATGAAGAGCAGCTTGCCAAAGAAACGATGGCCATTTACCGGAGCCTGTCCGAAAGCGACCGGGCACTGACCGGCACGGACGCGTACCGGGCCAGGTTCTCGCATCTGACGGAGGAAGCAGCCTACAAAAGCATGCAGACGCTGCTGGATCAGTTCCGTTCCTCCAGCGAAATGAGCAACATCTATTTCGGGGTCTACGACGCGGAGACGCAGGCGCTGGTATATGTGTGCGACCCGAATGCTTCGGAAGGGACCGGCTGCTTCCCCGGGGACTGGGAACCTCTGGAGCAGAAGGAGCTGAACAAGTTCCTGACCTGGAATGGCACCGGCAAACTGTATGATATCGGGTTCACCAAAGCCTATGGCCTGCTCTGCACCGCCGGGTATCCCCTGAAAGACGACCAGGGCAAAACCACCGGATTCATCCTGGCAGACATTACGCTGGATAATCTGTGGGACGGCATGAAAGTGTTTCTTCTGCAGTACACTCTGGCCCTGCTGATCGTGACGAACCTGGTGGGCTTTTTCATCACCCGGCGCATGAAAAAAAAGCTGGTCACGCCCATCAACGATATCGCCGAGGCTGCCCGGCAATATGTGGATGACCGGCGGAACGGCATCGCCTCTGCCGATCACTTTGCGCGGCTGAGCCTGCGCACCGGCGACGAGATCGAAAACCTCAGCCTGGTGATGGCGGACATGGAACGCGACCTGACGGAATATGAAGAACACCTGACCCAAATGACCGCGGAAAAAGAGCGCAGCAGCACCGAGCTTTCCCTTGCCGCCCGAATCCAGGCGGATATGCTGCCAAGCGCCTTCCCGCCTTTCCCCGGCCGGACCGACCATGACATTTTCGCCTCCATGACCCCGGCCAGGGAGGTGGGCGGCGATTTTTATGATTTCTTCCTGATCGACAATGATCATTTGGGGCTGGTCATGGCGGATGTGTCCGGCAAGGGCGTGCCCGCAGCGCTGTTCATGATGGTTTCCAAGATCCTGGTGGAGAATTACGCCATGACCGGTATGAGCCCCGCCAGGGTACTGGAAGCCGTCAACAGGCAGATCTGCTCCAATAACCGGGTGCAGATGTTCGTCACGGTGTGGTTCGGCATCCTGGATCTGCAAAGCGGTCAGCTGACGGCGGCCAACGCCGGGCATGAATATCCCGTCATCAAAAAACCCCGGGGGAAATTTGAACTGCTGAAGGACAGGCACGGCTTCGTCATCGGCGGTTTCGACAACATCCAGTACGAAGAATACCATATCCTGATGGAGCCCGGCTCCAAGCTGTTTCTGTATACCGACGGCGTGCCTGAAGCCACCGGCGCGCGGCAGGAAATGTTCGGTATCGAAAGAATGATTGCTGCCCTCAATGATTCGCCCGAATCATCCCCCAAGGAAATCCTGGAGAGCGTCCGCAGCGCGGTGGACCGGTTTGCCGGCGATGCGCCGCAGTTTGACGATCTGACGATGCTGTGTATCGAATACAAGGGGAAAGCGTCTGCAGGAGGAGGCCCAGCCGTGAAAGAGATTTCATTGGAAGCGAAAATCGAAAACGTCCAGGCGGTCACTGATTTTATCAACGGGGAACTGGCGGCGCTGGACTGTCCCATGAAGGCGCAGCTCCAGATCGATATGACCATTGACGAAATCCTCAGCAACGTCGCCCAGTACGCATATCCGTCGGGGACGGGAAACATCGTCATCCAGTTCGGGTTTGAGCCTGAATCCCGGATGGTCACGCTGGTATTCAGGGATGAGGGCATCCCCTTCAATCCGCTGGAAAGCAAGGATCCGGATGTAACGCTTTCCGCGGCAGAAAGGAGCATCGGGGGCCTGGGGATCTATCTGGTCAAAAAAACAATGGATGACATTCAATACAGCCACGACGGCACTCATAATATCCTGACCATCAGGAAAAACATTTGAAACGCATCTTTTTTGATCGTTTATTGAACCACAGTGCTTTTATGATGAAAGGGCCGCTGCAGTTTCATTTCTGCAGCAGCCCTTATTCTTTTGCAATGCCTCGGGATTATTTGTAGATCGGCCCAAAGTGCGCGCAGGCGCGGTAATCGGTGGCGGTGCTGTCGTCCCCCTTGCCGAAGCCGCCCCACACATGCGGACGGAACAGCTTTTCTTCCGGCACATTGTGCATCGCTACCGGGATGCGCAGCATGGAGGCCAGGGTGATCAGGTCCGCCCCCACATGCCCGCCGACCGTCACGCCGTGATTGGCGCCCCAGTTGGCCATCACCGAATACACGTCCTTAAAGGCGCCCTTGCCGTTCAATCGCGGCGCAAACCAGGTGGTGGGCCAGGTGGGATCCGTTCTCATGTCCAGCGCCTTGTGCACTGCGTCGGGGAGCACAGCCGTGTACCCTTCCGCGATCTGCATTGTGGGTCCGACCCCGTCAATGATGTTGATCCTCAGCATGGTCACAGGCATCTCCGCCCCGGTTTTGAAGTGGGAGGAATAGCCGCCGCCCCGGAAGTATCCCACATCCGCCGGGCACCAGTCGGTGGCCTTCAGGCAGGCCTTTACATCCGCCTCGGTCATCTTCCACCATTCCTTCATCACCGCGTTGCCCTTCTCATCCCGGGAAGCGCCGGTAGCGTCCAGGGCGGTGGCGCCGGAATTGATCAGGTGGATCACCCCGTCTTTCGCGATCCCCTCCAGCCTGTGCCCGGTCACCCGCTGCACCGCCTCCGGCGACCAGAAGGTGCGCACATCGTGGAAGCAGGGCGCCTTCCCCGTCAGCAGGGTGGCGAACAGCATGGAGATGCCGTTCAGGGTATCATTCTCCGTGGCGAAGGCAAAGGGCGGCTTGATGCCGTTCCAGTCGAAGCTGGTGGCCAGGATCGCCTCGGTAAAGTCTCCGTTGGGCAGCCAGTCCGTCCACTGCCGCTGGCCCTGGAAGCCCCCCGCGATGGCGTTGCGCCCCAGCGCTTCCTCGTGCCAGCCCATATCATCCAGCTTCGGGTTGCCAAACAGGATGTCCCGCACGATCAGGGAGAACTTGGCCACGAACTCCCAGTCCTTTTCCCGCGGCACCACCTTGGACCGCCGGATGATCTCCGGAAGCTCCTGGCCGGCATTCTTGTCAAAGCCCACAGGGCAGTTTTCCCCGATCCATTTCAGCGCTTTCTCATACTCCTCATGATCGTAGATCTCCAGCGTCATCCGCCGCAGGATCTCCGTCAGATCCAGCCATTCGGCGCGGATGCCGAGGTATTTCTGCATGAAGTTGGCGTCGCAGTAGGAGCCGCCGATGCCCATGGATACGCCGCCCAGGTTCACATACGCCTTGTTCCGCATCTGCCCGACAGCAATCGCCGCCCGGGCAAAGCGCAGGATCTTTTCCTTCACATCCTCCGGGATCTCGGTATCCGTGCGGTCCTGCACATGCTCTCCGTAAATGGAGAAGGCCGGCAGCCCGCGCTGCGCGTGGGCGGCCATGACCGCGGCCAGATAGACGGCCCCCGGCCGCTCGGTGGCGTTGAGGC
>CAZQAM010000250.1:0-3833 GCA_964591355.1 uncultured Oscillospiraceae bacterium | reverse complement strand
ACAATGACGCTCTGCACGCTGGATGGGATGCCCAGCCTGATCATCATGGCCATTTTATCCTTCTCGATGCGGAAGGAACGGAGCTTGAAATCGAAGATGAACTTGTTCCGGGCCAGGTAAAGAGCGGCCAGGATCAGGCTGATGGCCTGGGCGATCACCGTGGCCCAGGCGGCGCCTGCCGCGCCCATGCCCAGGCCCTTCACCAGCCACATATCCAGCACGATGTTCACCAGACAGGCGATCCCCACAAAGACCAGCGGCCGGATGGAATCCCCCAGCCCCCGCTGAATGGAAGAAATGGCGTTGTAGCCGAAAATGAACAAAGTGCCGCTCAGGCAGATGTTCAGGTAGCTTTTCGCGTGCTCCATGGCTTCCGGCGGCGTCTGCAAAAGCTTCAGCAGCGGCTCCGACAGCAGCAGCATCCCCACCGTCAGCACCGCGCCCACCAGCGCCATCAGGGAAAACATGGTGCCTACGGTCTGGCTGGCGTCCTTCTGCTTCCGTGCGCCCACATACTGGCCCACCATCACCGTACCCGACACCGTCAGGCCGCTGACCATCATAGCCAGCAGATGGGTGATCTGGCTGCCGATATTGACGCCGGACAGAATGGCCGTGCGCATGGTTTCATCCGCGTGGGAGAAATTGCCCACCACCCACATATCCACCGCACCGTACAAAGCCTGCAAAATGTTGGACAGCAAAAACGGCATGGAAAAAGCAATCATCCCCCGGGCGATGCCGCCCTGGGTAAAATCCCGCTGCAGTCTGCTCATACGGATCGACTCCCATAGCGTAATAATAAACGGTTATCACCTTATCAGATTTTTCAAAAAAATGCAACCCTTCCCCCGGGCTTTTCCTTCCTGCAAACGCTCTGGCTGCCCGCCCGCCGCTGCTTGCCGCGCCCCTGAAACCGCGCATGTACGCATGCCCTCCCCCTACTCACGCGGGACAAATTTCGCCCACTGGGGCAGGTTTTTTTCGTATTTGTGTGATCCGGTTGATATTTGTCCTGATTCTTCATTTTTGGCGGCGGGAATCTCCATTTTTCCCTTTTGTTTTTTCGATTTTATGCGTGCAATTCCGTCAATTTTGTGATATGATACTTGATGGTTATGTAAAGTGTTATGTAACCCCGGGCGCGTGCTGCGCTCATTGGAATAATCTAAAGGAGGTCTTGGACTGTCATGCCGGACAACAAAGACAAGTATGCACTTCTCCAGGAGGCGATTGCAGAATTGAAGGATCGGCCCGGCGCGCTGATGCCCGTTCTTCAAAGAGCCCAGGGCATTTTCGGCTGCGTGCCCATGGATGTGCAAAAGATCATCGCGGAGGGGCTGGGCGTTACGCTGAGCGAAGTCTACGGCGTCGCCACCTTCTACTCCCAGTTTCATCTGGAGCCCAGCGGAAAATACACCATCAGCGTGTGCCTGGGCACTGCCTGCTATGTAAAGGGCAGCCAGAAGGTGCTGGATCGTCTCAGCGAGGAGCTGAAGACCCCAGTAGGCAAAACATCGCCTGACGGCCTGTTCACCCTGAACGCCACCCGGTGCCTGGGCGCCTGCGGCCTGGCTCCCGTCATGACGGTGAATGACGAAGTGTACGGCCGGCTGGTCCCCGACGACATTCCCGGCATCCTGGCCAAGTACAGGGAATAATCCATGCGCGACCTGTCCCTGCACATTCTGGATCTGGCGCAGAACAGCGTCCGGGCGGAAGCCAGGGTGGTTTCCCTCTCCCTCCTGCTGGATGAAGAGGGATTGCTGACCCTGGTGATCGAGGATGACGGCTGCGGCATGAGCGAGGAACTGCTTTCCCGGGTGCAAAGCCCCTTTGCCACCACCAGGACCACCAGAAAAGTGGGCCTGGGCATCCCCATGATGATGGAAAACTGCCGCCTTACCGGCGGAGACCTGCATTTGGAGAGCACAGAGGGCGCCGGCACCCGGCTGACCGCCACGCTGAACACCCATTCCATCGACTGCCTGCCCCTGGGCGATCTGGCCGGCACCGTGGTCACGCTGGTGACCGCCAACCCCGACAGGCCCGATTTTACGCTGCACTGCGTGTCCCCCCGGGGAGAAATGCGTTTCGATACCCGGGAAATCCGGGAAGCGCTGCAGGGCGTGCCTCTGAACGAGCCCGAAATCGCCGCATGGATGATGGAATCATTAAAGGAAGAAATCGAACCGATCTTTGGAGGTGTCATACAATGAAATCTTTGGCTGAACTGCAGGCCATCCGGGAAAAAACCCTGAACCGCATCAACCTGCGCAAGGAAGACGAAAGCGAAGCCACCCGCGTGGTGGTCGGCATGGCCACCTGCGGCATCGCCGCGGGCGCCCGTCCGGTCATGCTGGCGTTCATGGATGAGATCAGCAAGCGCGGGCTCAGCCACGTCACCGTGTCTCAGACCGGGTGCATCGGCATGTGCCGTCTGGAGCCCATGGTGGACGTCATCGAACCCGGCAAGGAAAAAGTCACCTACGTGCATATGACCCCCGAAAAAGTGGGCCGCGTGGTGGCGGAGCACATCGTCAACGGCCGGCCCGTGGAAGAATTCACCATCGGCGCCGCCGAGGATAAGTAAGCGTCAACCGCTGTATAGGAGGAAAGCATCATGGATATCTACCGCGCCCATGTACTCTGCTGCGGCGGCACCGGCTGTAGCTCGTCCGGCTCAGCGCAGCTGATTGAGCGTTTTGAGGAAAAGATCAAGGAAAACGGCCTGGACAAGGAAGTCAAGGTCATCCGCACCGGCTGCTTCGGCCTGTGCGAGGCGGGCCCCGTGGTCATCGTCTATCCCGAAGGCACCTTTTATTCCCGGGTGAAAGTGGAAGACGTGGATGAGATCGTTTCCGAGCATCTGCTCAAAGGCCGCAAGGTGCAGCACCTGGTTTATGCCGACCATGCCACCCACGAGCAGAACGCCAACAAAGCCCTTTCGGACATCAATTTCTATAAGCATCAGCACCGCATCGCCCTGCGCAACTGCGGCGTTATCGATCCGGAAAACATCGACGAATACCTGGCGTTCGACGGCTACAAGGCTCTGGAAAAGGCCCTGACCTCCATGACCAGGGAAGAAGTGATCGAGGAAGTGCTCAAGTCCGGCCTGCGGGGCCGCGGCGGCGGCGGCTTCCCCACCGGCCTCAAATGGAAATTCGCGGCCGCGTCCGTGGCCGATCAGAAATACGTGGCCTGCAACGCTGATGAAGGCGACCCCGGCGCTTTTATGGACCGCTCCGTATTGGAAGGCGATCCCCACGCCGTGCTGGAAGCCATGGCCATCGCCGGCTACGCCATCGGCGCCTCCGAAGGTTATATTTACGTCCGCGCCGAATACCCCATCGCCGTCAAGCGCCTGGAAATCGCTATTGGCCAGGCCCGGGAATACGGGCTGCTGGGCAAGAATATTTTTGAAACCGGCTTTGATTTCGATATCCACATCCGTCTGGGCGCCGGCGCTTTCGTCTGCGGCGAGGAAACGGCCCTGATGCGGTCCATCGAAGGCAAGCGCGGCGAGCCCACCCCCCGGCCTCCCTTCCCCGCGGTAAAGGGCCTGTTTGCCAAGCCCACCATGCTCAACAACGTGGAAACCTACGCCAACGTGGCCCAGATCATTTTGAACGGCGCCGACTGGTTCGCCTCCATGGGCACCGAAAAGAGCAAGGGCACCAAGGTGTTCGCTCTGGGCGGAAAAATCAACAACACCGGCCTGGTGGAAGTGCCCATGGGCACCCCGCTGCGCACCATCATTTATGATATCGGCGGCGGCATCCCCAAGATCGGAAGAGCACACGTCTGAACTCCAGTCACCGCTCATTATC
>CAZQAM010000249.1:0-3844 GCA_964591355.1 uncultured Oscillospiraceae bacterium | reverse complement strand
GATAATGAGCGGTGACTGGAGTTCAGACGTGTGCTCTTCCGATCTGATCGGCCAGGAACACCAGGGTATCCCCGGGGGTGATTTCGGTCATGGACTTGGCCACAGTATCCGTTTCCCCGTTCAGGTATACGCTCCGGGCCCCGGCCACATAGCCGTTTTCGTGATCCTGGTCGAATACCAGCAATAGATCCACCCGGTCGCCGTTGAGCAGCGCGGGCACCCGGCCGGAAATGCGCCAGGAATTCCCGTCTTCCTCGCTGTCCTCATGGTAATAGGCTACAGGCTGCCCGTTGATCGCCAGCCAGGTGCCTTCCGTGTCGGCGATCATGCGGCCCTGATCATCAAACTCAAACAGGTTATCCAGTCCCAGATCCACATAGCCGTCGTCGTTGGCGTAGAAGATATTCAGGTCCGCCCCGGTGATCAGCGCCCACTGATCCTCGGGAAGTGACAGAACATACTGCCCGTTTTCTTCGGTGAAAACCAGCTTGGAGGCGTCCAGATAATTGGCGGTCAGGTAAGAGGCCAGGTCGCTGTCGCTCATGAGGCGGCCGGAGAGGAACCCGGTATTGCCGCCGCTGAGGCCCGATACGTCGGAGAAGCCGCCGCCCAGGAAGGCGGAGAGCAATTCCCCGATCATATCGGCGGAGGAGCTGCTGCCCGTGTAGCCGCCAAACAGCGAAGGAATGGCGCTGCCGGTGCCGCCGGTCACCGCCTGGCCGCTGGCTTCCACGCTGGCAAAGGCGCGGATGGCGTCCGCGTAGCTGGAATCCATGCCGATGGCCTCGTAGGTGCTCACCGCTTTGTCCACGTTGCCCACCCTCTGGTAGGGGAAATACACTGAAAGGCCGTAGGCGTTGGAAATGTTGTTGATGCGGTTGTATTTTACGGCGCTGCGCAGCGTTTTGGCCAGGGCCTGGCTTTCTTCGGTGCCCAGCTTATCGCACAGGTCGCTCAGATCCACCTGATCGATGCGGTTGGAGGAAGCGAATTCCCGGCTGCCGTTGCGGGCGTTGGAGACTGCCCGGTATTCCTGATGGGCGATCATTTCCGACACGGACTGGGAGAAGGCCGTCAGGCTGGAAGGCACAGTGCGCTCCAGTTCCGCCAGATCGACGATGGACAGCGTGGTCTGCTGCCCCCGGCACTGGCTGGCGCACTGGGCGACGAAATCATCGATGATCTGTTTGCCGATGTCCAAAGTGGACAGGGAGGTATTCTTGCCAAGGGCGCTGAGCCAGTTGGTGTAATACCAGCCGATGCCCGGCTCCGTTTCCTCAGAGGCGATGAGGTAATCGGCATATTTGCTGGCCATCAGCGCGTTTTCCACGGTAGCCATCAGGCAGGCGTCGAAGCCGATGAAATCGAATTTCACCCCGCCGTTCTGGAAAGCGGTGTTCAGCCCCGCCAGGCTCATGGAGCCGCTTCGGGGATTCTTTTCATCGTATCCATAGCCCGCCACGGAGCCGGAGCCGTGGTCCCACAGGATCAGGCCGTAGCGGTTCGCCTTGAAATTCTTCTGGCAGTACTGGATGAAGGCGGTCAGCGTTTCCGGGCTGGTCATGGAAGCGGTGCCGGCGTTCTGAATCAGGTTCACCATCTGCCCGCTCTTCACCTGCCAGACCTGGTTGACCTGGCTGGACACCAGGTTGTTGCGCCACTGGGTGCTGCCGCCGGTGTACACAATGACCCGGACGTTGTCGCCAAACTGGGCATTGAGCATTTCCTGCAGATCCTTGGTGCCCATGGCGGAGCGGGATTCCAGATCAGCGCCGCACATATACACCATGATGGTCACGGTATCCCGGCCGTTGCCCAGCAGCTTGGTATATTTGCTGCGGCTGCCGGGGGCCACGGAGCGGTCCACCGCCGCATAATTGGCGGAAGAAGAAGACGCGGCTGTATTGGCGGAAGACGAGGCCATGCCCGTCTGGCTGGCGTACCAGCCGCCGCCCAGCAGCTGGCTGAGCAGATCGCCGCTGCCCAGGGAGGCAGACGGCTGCTGCGCCGGGACCGCGGTGGCGGCGGGCCTCCGGGTGGGCCGGGGCGTAGCTGTGGGCGCTTCCAGGGAATACTGGCTTGCGGTGTCGCCGCCCAGCAGCTGATTCAATAGATCATTGGCGCTGTTATTGCTGCTGCTCTGCCCGTAGGAGGACGCGGGGGCGGAAGTGGCGCCGGGCAGCGCGGTGGTGCTGCCATTGTCCCCGCCGCCGAACAGGCCGCTCAGGCCGCCTCCGCCGCCCAGCAGCAGCACCGCGGCAAGAATGATCAGGAGCAGCGGGCTTCCCCCGCCTCGGGTGGTGCGGCCGGAAGAGGAAGCGGGCTGCGCCTGCTGAAAAGACGAAGGCTGCTGGTAGGATTGATTCTGCTGGGGCCGCTGCTCCGGCGTACTGCCGGTGGGCCGCGCCTGCTGCGATCCGCCGAACCCCTGCCCTTGCCCGCCGGTTTGCATGGAGCCGGGCGACGCCTGGCCGCCCACCTGCTTGGGCCGGTTCAGGGGCCTGTTCGCATTCAGGCCGCGCAGGGCCTGCAGAGGATCCCTGCGGCTCTGATACCCGTCAGAGGAGCCCACGGGGCCTTCGCCGCGGCCCGGGCCCTGGGTCTTCATGCTGTCCTGGGAAGCCTGGCCGTCAATGTTCTTTTTCCGGTTCATGGGGCGCCTGCCCTGCATAGCGATTCCTTCTTTCCATCGAAATAACATTCAAAAAACTACTGAAAACAGCCTGGTTCATTATATCACGCTTTTCCCGGTTCGTCACCCGTTTCGGAAAAAAACAGATGCGCCGGCAGCAAAGCGGCGCATCCAAAGGAAAACGCGGAGTTTATTTCGTCATATCGGTCATGAAAGCCGTATAGGCCCGGATGGCTTCGTAGAGATCAGCCTTGCTGATGATCTCCAGGGGCGCATGCATGGACAGAACCGGCACGCCGCTGTCAATGACCTCCATGCCGTACAGGGCGCAGATATAGGCGATGGTGCCGCCGCCGCCCAGGTCTACCTTGCCCAGCTCCGCCGTCTGCCAGGCGATATCATGATCATCCATCACCCGGCGCAGTCTGCCGATGAACTCGGCGTTGGCGTCGTTGGAGCCGCTTTTGCCCCGGGAACCGGTGAATTTATTATAGCATACGCCCCGGCCCAGATACGCCGCGTTCTTCTTTTCAAAGGCGGAGGCATAGAGGGGATCGAAGCCGGCGCTGACATCGCAGGAGAGCATCCGGCTGTTGCTGAGGGCGCGGCGCAGGGCCAGGCCGCTCTCCCGGCCGGTGGTGAGATACATCAGCTCCGCCACCGCGTTTTCAAAATACTTTGCCTGCATACCGGTGGCGCCGACGGAGCCGATCTCTTCCTTGTCGGTCAGCAGGCAGCAGCAGGTATACGCCGGGATTTTGGGCAGGCGCAGCATGGCCTCGATCTCGGCAAAAGCGCACACCCGGTCGTCGTGGCCGTAGCCCAGGATCATGCTGCGGTCCAGGCCGTAATCCCGGCTCCCGCCCGCGGGCACCGCCTCGATCTCGGCGGACAGCATATCCTCTTCCTCCAGGCCGTATTTCTCCCGGAGAATCTTCAAAAGCATCGCCAGTACCGGCTCTTTTTCCTCCCCTGTCAGGGGCTGGCCGGCCAGCATGATATCCAGCCCTTCGCCGGTGATCACCTCATTGGCTTTTTTCACCATCTGCTCCTGGCTCAGATGGATCAGAAGATCGGATATTCCCACCACGGGGTCGTTTTCGTCTTCTCCGATCACGATGTCCAGCATGGTGCCGTCCTTTTTTTCCACCACGCCGTGCCGCGCCAGTGCCCGGGCCACCCACTGGTATTTCTTGATGCCGCCGTAATAAT
>CAZQAM010000248.1:0-3849 GCA_964591355.1 uncultured Oscillospiraceae bacterium | reverse complement strand
ACCCTATCCTACACTCTTTCCCTACACGACGCTCTTCCGATCTGAGGAGGCCATGACGCCGCCCTTTTTCACCGCGTCGTTGAGCAGGGCCAGGGCGGCGGTGGACCCGTGGGTGCCGCACTTTTCCAGGCCCATTTCTTCCAGGATATGCGCCACCGAGTCGCCGATGGCCGGCGTGGGAGCCAGGGACAGATCCACAATGCCGAAGGGCACCTGCAGGCGTTTGGAAGCCTCCATGGCCACCAGCTGCCCCACCCGGGTGATGCGGAACGCCGTCTTTTTGATGGTTTCGGCCACCACATCGAAGGATTCGCCCCGGACGTGCTCCAGCGCGCGCTTGACCACCCCCGGCCCGCTGACGCCCACCGATACCGCGCAGTCGCCTTCCCCGGGGCCGTGGAAGGCGCCGGCCATAAAGGGATTATCCTCCACCGCGTTGGCAAAAACCACCAGCTTGGCGCAGCCCAGGCCATCCTGCTCCTTCGTTTTTCCCGCCAGCGCCTTCACCGCGTCGCCGCACAGACGCACAGCATCCATGTCGATTCCTGCCCGGGTGGAGGCCACATTGACGGAAGCGCACATAAGATCGGTTTCCGACAGCGCCTGGGGGATCGAAGCAATCAGCCGCCTGTCCGCCGCCGTCATGCCTTTTTGCACCAGGGCGGAATAGCCGCCGATAAAATCGACCCCCGTCTCATGGGCCGCCCGGTCCAGGGCGTGGGCGACGGGCAGGGGATCCTCCACTGCCCCGGTGATCAGGGAAACGGGCGTCACGGAAATGCGCTTGTTCACGATGGGCACGCCGAATTCCCTTTCGATCTCCTGGCCCACCCGCACCAGGTGCTCCGCCTGGCGGGTAATGCGGCTGTACACCCGGCTGGCCAGCCGCCGGGTATCGTCGCACACGCAGTTGAACAGGGAAATGCCCATGGTGATGGTGCGCACATCCAGCTTTTCCTGGTCGATCATGCGCAGGGTTTCCAGAATCTCAGTGCTTTGAATCATGGGGCTTCTCCTCTGTCAGATTTGATGCATGGCTTCAAAAATCTCAGTCTTCTGAATACGGATCTGAAGCCCCAGGGCCTTGCCCAGGCGCGAGAGATCATCCTGCAGTTCGTCAAAGGGGCAGGTAGGCTCGCTGATATCCACCATCATCACCATGCTGAAATATCCGTCCAGGATGGTCTGGTTGATATCCAGGATATTGATTCCTCTTTCAAACAGCACATGGCTCACCTTGGCAATGATGCCCTTGCGGTCAAAGCCCAGCACCGTCACAACGGCTTTCGACAGATTGGCCATTCTCCGCTCCCCCTTTGCATTCAGGTCCATCATCCATTATACCGCATCAAACCGCGCATTTCAAGGCTTGCGGCATGAGAAAGCGCCTCTTCCCCTTCCCGGGAAAGAGGCGCGGAGACAATTGTTCGGTCATTGGATTTTGATGCCGTACATGAAGGAATTGTCCTTGCCGCAGGTGCCGATGACCAGGGTGTCCTTGTAGACCGCGGGGCTGCCCTGGATCCTGCCGCCCACCTCCAGCGTGGCGCACACTTCGCCGGTGCGGCCCCGGAGCATGGTCAGGGTGCCCTTTTCGTCCCCCTGGATGATCCAGGCTTCGCCTTCATCGTTGTACACCGCTACGGGAGAAGAAACGGCCTCGGCGCTCAGGTCTTTCTGCCAGATCATTTTGCCCGTATCCTTGTCCAGCGCCAGGATCCTGCTGCCGCCGCCGTCCACCTTATTGACGGTATAGATCACCAGGTCGCTGATCCCGTGCTGGCCCACCACCGGGCTGGCCTTGCAGCCGGAAAGCTGCTCCTTGTCATAGTCGCACTTGATCGGATAATTCCAGATTTCCTGGCCGGTCAGAGCGTTGAGCTTGCGGATGCTCACTTCCTTTTTCTTGCCCAGGCGGCTGTAGGCGGTGTTGCCGGTATACAGGCTCACGCCGCTCTCGCCTTCCATGTCCAGCGCCACGATATCGGTGTTGTCGCCGTTGTCAAAGGCCCACACAGTCTGCATGGTATCGGTATCCACGCAGCGCACGATGCCGTAGGTATCGGCCACATAGGCGTACCTGTCATACATGGCCACGCTGCTTTCGATGCTCACCAGGCTGTCCTTCTCGCCGCCGGCCTTGGAACGCAGGAACGTGGTGCTGCGGTTGACGCTCAGGGAGCCAGCCGCGTCGGGATCATTCACATTGGGGTACGTGAACTGGCTGTTCAGGTCGATGGTATAAAGCAGGCCGTTTTCTCCGGCCACCACCATGGCATCGTTATCGTAGAGGAACAGGGCCGTCCCGTCAAAGGCGCCGTTGGTGGAATACTGGGGCTGGGTGTTGCTCTTGCGCCCGTTGATGAAGAAAGCGCGCTTGCCGTCCACCAGGTTGTATACATGCATGCCGATATCGCCGGTCTTGTTGGAGAGCTTCGAGATGCCCTGGCCCACGCTGATCAGCGGCCGGCCCATGGCGTCCACCGATACGCTGCCCTTCAGGGGATAGCCGATGGTAATGGGCTCCCGGGTAGCGGAGCCGTCCTTGATATCCAGGAAATAGATTTTGCCGTCCTGGGCCCCGAAAATCACTTCCCTCAGGCCCGTGGTATTCTTCTTATCCTCGTTCAGGTTCATCATCTCCCGGACCTCCTTGGTCCATTTGATGATGGCGGGCTGCCCCGTCCAGCCCATGCCGTAGAGGGTGCCGTTGTCCGCCGTGCGCAGAGAGCCGATGGGGCTCTGCCAGAGCACGGAAAGCTTCTCTTCTTTCACATCCGCCGTACCGAAGGCGGCGTTGCGGCGGAAATTGTCGCCCCGGAAGGTAAACAGGCCGATGTCAAACCGGGAATACTGGTCCGGATTGGGCGCGATATAGCCGCGCTCCCGGGAAAAATTCTTGATGGCTTTGCCTTTTTCATTGTACACCGTTTCCGTCACTTTCAGGGACTTGGCCGCCGCCGCTTCCAGCCTCGGCAAGGGAGAAGCAGTGGGCGCCGCGGTAGGCGCCGGCGTGGGCGCCTCTGTGGGAACCGGCGTGGGGTCGGGGGTTGGTTCCGGGGTGGGCGTCGCGGTAGGCACCGGCGTAGGCGCCTCCGTGGGGACCGGTGTCTCCGTTTCCGTGGGCACGAAAACAGGCACCCACGTCACCATGGGGATGGCGGTGGGCTCCGCCTGTTCAGAGGTTTCTTTCGGAATTTCTTCCGTGGTTTCTCCTGAAATATCCGGATCGAACAGCGTCCATTCCGACAGATCCAGCGGGAGTTCCGGAGATGCGTTGTCCTCGTCGGATACTTCCCAATCGTCGTTTTCCGGATCCTCCTCCGGGAGAGAAGCGCTCTCTTCAGGAGCCGGCGTCGCCACGGGCGCCTGGGTAGGCAGCGGAGTGGCGGTGGGCGCCGGGGTGGGAGAAACGATGTTCAGCGGCACGCTGAAGGCTGTGCGGGTCCATTTTTCCCCTTCCCGGATGGCCACAAAGAGATCCCCCTCAAAGGGCTCGTCAAACGTCGCGGTGACGGACCAGATCCGGTTCGTATCCTTTTCGCCGCTGACCATGGACGGCTTGCAGACCACCTCGCTGCCATCCTCATCCTCCAGGCGCACGCCGTCCACGGCGGTATTGGTGGTCACGTGGAATTCCAGCCGGGAATCGGTGACGCCAGAATTGGCGGTGGTTTGGAAGGAAATGACCTGGCCCGGCTCCTTCTGCCCGCCGATCAGGCCGCGCAGCTTGTCCCCCACCGGGGTCAGCGGGCCCGCATCCTTGATAAAATACAGGGCGCCAAGCAAAACCACCAGCAGCGCCAGCGCGCATATGACAAGCCAAAGCGTTTTCCGAACCGCCATCGA
>CAZQAM010000247.1:0-3861 GCA_964591355.1 uncultured Oscillospiraceae bacterium | reverse complement strand
GAGATAATGAGCGGTGACTGGAGTTCAGACGTGTGCTCTTCCGATCTGAATTCCCGGAGCGCTATTTCCAGATGGGCATTGCGGAGGCAAACATGATTTCCACCGCAGCCGGCCTGGCGCTGACGGATCATATTGCCTTTGCCAGCACCTTTGCGGTGTTTGCCAGCGGCCGTCCCTATGACCAGATCCGTTCCTCCGTGGCCATTCCCCGCCTGAATGTGAAGATCTGCGGTTCCTCCGCCGGCCTGTCCGACTATGGCGACGGCAAGACCCATCAGTCCATCGACGATATCGCGCTGATGCGCGTGCTGCCCAATATGAAGGTCTTCTCCCCCGCAGACGCCATCGAAGCCGGAAAGATTACGAAAGCCATGGCGGATATCCCCGGCCCCTGCTATCTGCGGGTGAACCGCAACGATGTGCCCGTCGTGACCGATGAAAGCGCGCCCTTTGAGTTCGGGAAGGTAAATACCCTCCGGGACGGCCAGGACGCGGTGATCTTCGCCACCGGCTATATGGTCCATCAGTCCCTGGAAGCCGCCAAACTGCTGGAGGCGGATGGCATTTCCGCCAGGGTTGTGAACATCCACACCATCAAGCCCCTGGATACAAAGGGCGTGCAGGCCGCCGCTGCCGGCATGAAGGCAGCCGTGACCGCGGAAGAAGCCAGCGTCATCGGCGGCATGGGCTCCGCGGTATGCGAAGCGCTGGCGGAAGGCCCCGCGGAAAGCCGCGTGAAGACCCTGCGCCTCGGCATTGCCGACTGCTTCGGCACCTCCGCCCAGACCTATGATGAATTGCTGGAAGCCTATCACCTGATGCCTTCGGATATCGCAGCCAGGGTAAAGGAAGCCCTGCTGTAAGCGCTGATAACCGGGAAGGGAACGCCCGCCCATGCCGACGGAGGAAAACGATAATGGCGCTGACGAATGTTTCCGAATTTGAAAACGGACAGAAGGTTTTTCGCGTCACCCGTGAAAAAATCAATCCCACGCCCGTAAGCGATGCTTTGTGCGGACAGTTTATTGAGGTGGGTTTCGGCTACCAGGTGGAAGCCATGTGGTCGGAAATGTTCTACAACCGCAGCTTTGAGAAGGCGTTTCCCATCACCCCCGCCACCTATGACTGGTTCGGCGGCTGGGACGTAGTGGGCAACGACTGGTCAGAGCAGGAATGGTATCATTCCGGCTACGCGCACCCCCGCTGGTATGCCTGCCCCGCTTTGGACCGGCCCGAAAGCATCACGCCGGACTGTACCTTTCTGACGGAAAAGGCGCCCTTCTATTCCCTGACGGTGGAACGCGTCACCGAGGGCGCCGTGCACGGAAAAAGCTGCCTGAGCATCCACAACTTTGAATCCCGGCGGATGTGCGGCGTGGCCCAGGGCGGAAAATTCCTGAAGGCCGGCCGCAGCTACCGCTTTACGGGATACCTGAAAAATGTATGCGGCCAGGCGGTGCAGGCGGAAGTGCGGTTCTACCCGGACGGGAAGAACCCCTTCGATCTGGAGCCCATCGCGGTGTTCCCCCTGGGGAAGATCTCCCCGGAAGGCTCCGTGCATGAAGTGCTGTTTGAAAACACGGCCTATACCGGCTGGGCCACCTTCTCCCTGTTCATTACCCCCGGGCGCGTGCTGGCGGATGATTTTTCCCTGATGCCGACGGACACTTGGAAGGGCTGGCGCAGGGACGTGATCGCTGCGCTGCAGCGGGTGAAGCCCTCCGTCATCCGCTTCCCCGGCGGCTGCTTTGCCTCTTTCCATGACTGGCGCAACGCCATCGGCCCCCGGAGCGGCCGCAAGCCCGAAAATTCCTATTTCTGGGGAGACGTGAACTACAATGACGTTGGCACGGATGAGTTTTTGCAGCTCACAGAAGCCCTGAATTGCGACGCCATGCTGGTGGTGAACTTTTTCCATCCGGGCAAGCGTTACTATCTGAACTGCCAGCCGGTGCTGGGCAAGGAAGAATGGCAGCCCCACGGCGACGACCTGAAGGACATCACGGATATCGACGCCGGTGTGGAATGCGCCCGGCAGTGGGTGGAATACTGCAACGGCGACGTATCCACCCCCATGGGCGCCCTGCGCGCAAAAAACGGCCACCCGGAGCCCTACCGCGTAAAATACTGGGAGATGGACAACGAGACCTTCCGCTGGTTCACCAAGGAAGCGTATGCCGAAACCGTGATCAAGTACTCAAAAGCCATGAAATCGGCGGATCCGGACATCCAGATCGGCCTGTGCAGCTACCACGATTTCCGGGAAGTGGTGCCGGACATGCTGGCCATCTGCGGCGAGCATGTGGATTTCCTGGCGGACCGGGTATGCACGCCGGCCAACATCGCCTATAAAGTGGGCGTGGTGCGGGAATACAACGCCGCCCATGAGCATCAGATCTATTACTGCGACACCGAAGCGCTGCAGAACCGGGACGGCACGAAAGCCCCCTTCACCGAAGCATTCTATGCAGACAACGGCATCACCCACCGGGAAGCGCGCCGCACCTGGATCTACGGGCTGACGCTGGTGGGCAATCTGCTGAACTATCACCGGTACGGCGATATCGTACGCTTTATGTGCTTCAACAACCTGTGCAACACCTCCGGCCAGTCGGTCATCGAGGTGGACAAGGAAAAGACCATTCTCTCCATCTGCGGCCTACTGTATGAGCAGATGGTCCGCAGCCCGGCAAAATGGGTGCTCCGGATTGACGGATACGAGCCGGACAGCCTCAAGAGCGTGGAAATCCAGGCCGCATGGAACAGGGATGAGACGCAATTGGTGGTATACCTGGTGAACAAATGCGATGAAGGCACCCAGGTCAGCCTGGATTTTACCGGCCTGGGAAAAACCTTCACCCAGGCCCGTCAGCGGCGCATGACCGCCGAGGGCGGGCGCGTGCAGGAAACCATGCGATCCAACGGCAATATCCGCGTTCATTGCGAATACTCTTCTCCCAGCGCGCTGGGGCCCAATACTTACGATATCCCTCCCTACTCGTTCACCGAAATCATTCTTTCATGCTGAAAAGGAGGGCAGGCTGAATGTCCGGAACAAAAAGCGCGGCGCTGCGCAAAGAGAAGCCCGTGATCAACCGAAAAAACCAGTTCTGGGCCCACCTTGTGCGCGACAGCGGGCTGTATGTCCTGCTGGCGCCGGCCATCATCTATGTGCTTGTATTCCTGTACAGGCCCATGGTGGGCGTGCTGATTGCCTTTGAAGATTACAAGCCCACCAGAGGCATCTTCGGCAGCAAATGGGTGGGCCTTAAATGGTTCACCAAATTCCTGACGAACTACAATTTCACCACCATCTTTTTCAACACCCTGATCCTGAGCCTGTACAGCCTGCTGGCTTCCTTCCCCATTCCCATCATCTTTGCCCTGCTTCTGAATCAGATGCGTTTCCGCAGGGTGAAAAAGCTGGTGCAGACGGTCTCCTACATGCCGCACTTCATTTCCGTGGTGGTGCTGGTTGGCATGATGAATGTATTCCTTTCTCCCTCCAACGGCCTGATCAACGTCATCATCAAGCTGATGGGGGGGCAGGCGGTATACTTTATGGGGGAAGCCCGGCTGTTCAGACATGTATATGTATGGACCTCCGTCTGGCAGGACATGGGCCGCACCGCCATCATCTATATCGCCGCCCTCACCAGCATCGAGCAGGATCAGCACGAGGCGGCCATGGTGGACGGCGCCAGCAAATTCCAGCGCACCATTTACATCGATCTGCCCGGCATTATGCCCACGGCTGTGATCATGCTGATCCTGAACCTGGGCCGGGTCATGTCCGTTGGCTTTGAAAAGGCATACCTGATGCAGAATCCCCTGAACCTGGAAACCGCAGAGATCATTTCC
>CAZQAM010000246.1:0-3862 GCA_964591355.1 uncultured Oscillospiraceae bacterium | reverse complement strand
GCTCCTGGGGCTGACGCTCCTTGCCCTGGGCGGGCTCTGCGTCACCGCAAAAGGCCGCGCCCTGCCGCTGATCCTGGCCGGAGCCCTGGCCCTTTCCCAGGCGTATTTCGGCCTGTCCCTGCCGATGGGAGGGAATGTGCTCCTTTTCCTGCTGCTGGGCCTGTGCTGCGCGAGGAAAACCCTGTCCCTCCGCAGTGTCCTTTTCTGCGCCGTCGCGGTGATCCTCCTGACCGGCTGCGTGCTGCTGATCCATCCCGGGACGGACGAGAGGATCGAAAGCCTGTCCGAGCAGGCTCGGGATATTCTCAGCAGCGCGGCGCTGGGAGAATCCGGAACAAACCGGGAAGCCATGGACGAAGCCATGGAAACCCGGCACGTCAACACCCAATCGCTCCTGGAAGGGGACGGGGATGCCCATCCCGGGAAGGAATATCATTTGGTGACGGTGGAGGAAGAGGAGATTTCCCGGCCCCGGTGGATCAATTATCTGCGGATCCTTTTCCTTTTGCTTTTGTCCGTGGCGGTGGTGATCCTGCCCTTCCTGCCTTTCCTGGCCCTGAACCGGCGGCGGCAGAAAGCGGCGGCGGCCCGGGAGAAATTCTTCTCCCCCGATACGAGTGAAGCCGTCTGCGCCATGTTCCGCCACGCGGCGGCGTATCTGGAGGATGGCGGCTTCGGCGGGCAAAACAGGCCCTTCCGAAGCTGGGCGGAAGCCTGGCAGGGCCGCCTGCCGGATGGGTACGCGGCCCGGTTCCGGGAAAGCGCCGCCCTGTTTGAGGAAGCAGCCTACAGCGATCACGCGCTCACCCCGGAGCAGCGGGCGCAGATGCTTTCCTTCCTGGCCGAAACGGAAACCCTGTTTTTTGAAAAAGCGTCCTGGAAAAAGCGGCTTCATTTGAGGTGGGGAAAATGTCTGCACGAATAAAGAAAGCATGCTGCCTCCTCCTGCTGTTTTTTTTCCTGGCGCTCCTCAGCGGCTGCCGGGTGCGCACCACGGGAAGCCCCTCCCATCCGGCCTCCGCGGAGCAGGCGGAAGGAATGGGGCAGGAGGCGGGAGAAGAAAAAGCAGCGTCAGACCAGGAAAACGGCATATCCCTGAACGAAGCGGCCGCCGCCGGGGAAGGCGGCCCGGAGGGCCCTACGCAGGAAAATCCCGACGCGCGGCGAAAAGAATATGACGAAAACGCCGCTGCGGAAATCATTGCGGGCACGGAGCGGATGATCCATACAGTCGGCGAAGGAGAAGGCCTGGGCGCTTCCTCCCCGGAGGGAGAAAAAACGGTGCCGCAGGTGAACCCTCAGGCGGAAGAAACGGCCACCCAGACCGTACCCGCGGAGGAAGCGGAGCAGAAAGGCGTATCCGAAGCGGGCAAAACGGCGGACAGCGCCTTCACCTACTACTCCGTGCTTTTGCAGGAGCGCGCCGCCTCCCTCTACGAATGCAAGCGCCTGAACGTGTACTGGGAAGGGACAGGGGATCATGAAACCATCCACAAAACCTTTCCCGAACATCAGATGATCCTGGACGCCGGGGTCTACGATGTATCCTCCCGTTTGCTGCCGGAAAACCTGCGGGTGGACGACGGCTGGGTGCAGCGGAAAAACCCGGACGCGGTCATCAAAGTTGTGCCAGGCCATATCCTGGGCAGCGGTGTGCACGGCGCCGCTATGGCGGAAGGAGCCTATGCCGCTCTGCTGCGCCGCCCCGGCTGGGAGGGCATCGGCGCGGTGAAAAGCGGGCGGGTGCTGCTCCTGTCCCAGGAAATGCTGGATTCTCCGCATTTGCTGCTGGCTGCCCGGCTGCTGACGGCAAAGACCGCCTATCCCGATCTCTACGCGGATGTGGATATGGCCCAGGCGCTGGCCATGCTCATGGAGGAAGCCACAGGCTCCCCGCCGGCCGGCATGTATTACTACCCGGAAAGATGAAAGAGAAAAACGTATGCGCACGAAAAAAATGACCTCTCTGCAGGTCCGGAAAATGACCTATGCCGCCATGTATCTGGCCATCGCCCTGGTGCTGCCCTTCATTACGGGCCAGATCCCGGAAATCGGGGCCCGGCTCTGCCCCATGCATATTCCCGCGCTGCTGTGCGGCTTTCTGTGCGGCTGGCCCTGGGGCATGGCGGTGGGCTTTATCGCGCCGCTTTTGCGGGGCGTGCTGTTTGGCATGCCGGCATTGTTCCCCACCGCCGTGGCCATGGCCCTTGAGCTGGCGGTATACGGCGGCATGGCCGGCTGGCTGTACCGGGTGCTTCCCAAAAAGCCAGCCGTCACGTATATCGTGCTGATTGCCGCCATGGTGGCAGGCAGACTGGTGTGGGGCCTTGCGCACCTCGTCATCGCCGGGCTCATCCACAGCCAGTTCACCGCCGCCCTGTTCCTGGCCGGAGCGGTGACCAACGCGGTGCCTGGCATCCTGCTGCAATTGATTCTGATCCCCGTCCTGGTGATCGCCATGGAGCGGGCGGGGCTGTCGCTGAACAAATAAACGGAGGAAAACGCATGAAAACCCTGTATCTGGAATGCGGCATGGGCGCGGCTGGCGATATGCTCACCGCCGCCTTGCTGGAGCTGATCCCCGACCCTCAGGCCTTTGTGAACAAAATGAACAGCCTGGGGCTTCCCGGCGTGACTGTGCGGGCGGAAAAAGCCGTCAAATGCGGCGTGACCGGCACCCATATGCGCGTCACCGTTCAGGGGGAGGAAGAAGAATCCCTGGACGAGCATTCCCATGAGCATCATCATGAACATGAGCATCATCATGAGCATGAGCATCATCATGAGCATGAGCATCATCATGAGCATGAGCATCCGCACGATCACGAACATCATCACGACCATGAACATGCGCATGAGCATGAGCACCATCACCACGCCTCCCTTTCGGATATCGAAGCGCTGATCAATGGCCTGCCGGTATCTTCTCAGGTGAAAAAGGACGCGCTGGCGGTGTATGCGCTGATCGCGGAAGCGGAAAGCCGGGTGCACGGCCATCCCGTCAGCGAGATCCATTTTCATGAGGTGGGCACCCTGGACGCGGTGGCCGACGTGGTGGGCGTATGCCTGCTGATGGAGGAAATCGGCCCGGAAAAAATCGTAGCCTCCCCCGTCCACGTGGGCAGCGGCTGCGTGCGCTGCATGCACGGAGTGCTGCCGGTGCCCGCTCCGGCCACGGCGCTGCTTTTGACGGGGGTCCCCACCTACGGCGGGCAGGTGCAGGGCGAACTGTGCACCCCCACCGGCGCGGCGCTGCTGAAGCATTTCGTCTCCCAATTCGGGGACCGGCCCCTCATGGCTGTCCGGAGCATCGGATATGGCATGGGAAAAAAAGATTTTGAAAGGGCCAACTGCCTGCGCGCCTTCCTGGGCGACAGCGAAGGCAGCCGGGAGGATATCACCCGGCTGGAATGCAACCTGGACGATATGACCGGGGAGGACATCGGCTTTGCCGTGGACAGGCTGTTTGCCGCCGGGGCCCGGGATGTGTTCACCCAGTTCATCGGCATGAAAAAAAGCCGCCCCGGGGTGCTGCTCAGCGTGATTTGCCTGCCCCAGGACGCGGACCGCCTGGCCGCTGAAATGATGCGGCATACCTCCACCCTGGGCGTCCGCCGGCAGGATATGAGCCGGTACGCCCTTTCCCGCAGCATCGAAACGGAGGAAACGCCCTATGGCCCCGTGCGGTTCAAAAGCGCCTCCGGCATGGGCGTCACCCGCCGGAAGCCGGAATATGATGATCTGGCGGCGCTGGCGGAAAAGAACGGCGTTTCCCTGCAGGAGATCCGCGAAAAAATCCGATAACGGTAAGAGAGAAACGGCCGAGGCCTCCGCGGCCTCGGGCTCCGCGGCAGGGGACTCC
>CAZQAM010000245.1:0-3886 GCA_964591355.1 uncultured Oscillospiraceae bacterium | reverse complement strand
GATAATGAGCGGTGACTGGAGTTCAGACGTGTGCTCTTCCGATCTCCGGGCCCCGAAAGAGAGCACCAGGCCCAGCGCCGCGCCCAAAGCAAAGCTGCCGGCGATCTCCATCAAAGGCACGGCCACCATGCTGTACGCTGTCATTGCCCCGCCCAGCATGCCCTGGGCCACAGAGGCCGAAATGCTGAAGACCATCAGGCCCAGCGCGTCGTCCATGGCCACTACGGGCAGAAGCATCTGCGTCACAGGGCCCTTGGCCTTGTACTGGCGCACCACCATCAGGGTGGCCGCCGGGGCGGTGGCCAGCGCGATGGCCCCCAGCAGCAGGGAAAGAGGCTTATCAAACCCCAGCAGGATCAGGCCCACATCCACCAGCAAAGCAGTGGTCAGGCCCTGGAAAATGGTAATCGTCAGCGGCGCTTTGCCGATTTTTTTCAGGTAGCTCAGTTTGAATTCTCCGCCGATGGCATAGGCGATGAAACCCAGCGCCGCGTCAGAGATCACGCCCAGGGACGCAGCCTGTTCCTTGGAAATAATGCCTGCCACGCAGGGGCCGATCACCAGCCCTGCCACCAGGAACGCCGTCACATTGGGAAGCTTCACGAGCCGGGCGCCGCGGCTGAACAGCAGCCCCGCCGCCATGGCGATGCTCATCACAAGGAGGATATTCATGCTTTCTTTTTTTCCAGTCCTTCCACAAAGCTGAGGGGAAAAGCGAACATGATGCCGGAATCCGGATGATCCAGCCCGCCGGTCACACGGTTGACGATCTCCCGGGCCAGGGGCACCTTGTCCTCAGGCAGCACGCAGAAGATGGTCTTGCTGCTGCGGCGCTCCGGCTCCAGAATGCTGCGCAGGCCGTAGAAAAGCGGCATTTCCTCTTCGCTGTGCAGGATGCGGGCCATGCCCTTGCTGTCCAGCACCGTGGCGCCGCACAGGTTGTGGGCCGCAAACTCCTGCAGCAAATGCTCCAGATGCTCCGTGCGGTTCAATACGAATACAAATACCTGCATGGTCTTTCCTCCCCCTTTTTTGCGCCCCCTATTGTAGTCCCGCGGCGCTCTGATTGCAACGCTCCTTTGGGCCAATTTACAACCTTTTTCGCCAAATATGCAACAAAACGGGCCCCGGAAATGTTATATTATGTGAAGCAACATGAAACGAGGTGTGTTTCTCCATGAAAAAGGCCCTGCTGATTTGCCTGCTGCTGGGGCTGCTGCACGCCCTGCCCGCTTCCGCGCAGGAAGAAAGGATCGATCCCGCTTTCGGCGCCTTTCTGTCCTCCGCTTACGGAGACTGGACGGTGCTGGATTGCTCGGTCTGCGCCCCCAGTGCCGCGGCGATATTGGAAAAGGACGGGCGGAAAACCCTCCTCATCGCCCGGCAGCAGGCCGGGCAGTGGACCGCTGCCATCGACAATCCGCGCATGGTAAGCAGCGGCATGTGGAGGCACAGCGTGCATATGGATACAGATACCACCCTGTTCTTTTCCTGCCTGTCAGAGCGGCCCAATGATCTTTCCCTGACATTGGATTTTGCGCTGGATCAGGAGACCTGGCGCCTGCGGTCCGTAAAAGGCTCCTACCAGTTCCCGGTGGGACCGGAGCGCACCCCGGCAATCCTGGAAAGGCAGACGGATGTGCCATTCTCCGGGCAATGGCTTTTGCGGAGCATGGCGCTGTGCGATGAAAACGACAACCTGCTCATCAGCCGCGCGCTGCCGCCCCTGCGGAATATCCTCACAAAAGAAGAAACAGACCTGGCAAATCTGGACATCCTGGCCCTGCCCTTCGACGTTTACGGCTATGCGTCAGAGGATGACGGGCGGGTGCTGGACACTTATCTGACACGGCTGTTCGGCCGGGAAATCGGGGCCGGCAGCGCGTATGCCGGCTATCGGTATCTGGACGGCCTTCTGAGCGATGAAACGCTGCAGTTCATAGCCGAAGGGCCGGAAGGACAGCCCGTGCTGCTGTGCGGGCGATGGGAGGAAGACGCGGGCTGGGTGTTCACGAAATCTTCTCCCCTGTCGGCCGCAGCGCAATTCGGTTATGAGAATTTCGGCGACGCCGTCGTGCTCCCCGGCCGGGATCTGGGCGTGTGCGTCAGGCCTTATCCTGACGGGAAATGGGGGATATCCTACGTGCTGAGCGGCGCGGGATATTATGAGGCGGGCCCGGGCTGGATAGAAGCGCCCGACGAATCCGGCATAGTCTTTGCCCCCGTCCTGGGAGATCACCCCTGGGGCGATGTCACCGCCATGGACTGGATGACCATCCCCGCTTCCTTCGATGAAGCCGCGGCCCTGGCCGATCCCGCGGCCTGGGCTACGCCGAAGAATCCCGACAGCAGCCAGCGGCTGCACCTGCGCAGGGAGCCAAGCAAAGCCGCCAGATCCCTGGGCAAGTATTATCATGGCGCGCCGGTGCGGGTGCTGGAAAAGGGCAAAAAATGGAGCAAAGTGCGCGCAGGCAGCCAGGAGGGCTATATGATGAACGAATTCCTGGTCTTTGGAAAAGAGCTAAGAAAACTGTCGCCTCTCCTGGCCCGGAAGGAAGCCGCCCGGCCCGTCACCTTTGTTACCTGGCATGACAGCGGCGAAACGGAGAAGCTGTTTCCCGAGGAGGTGAGATGCCTCATCGTGATCGGTCTTACCAGCGACAATCAGCAGTTTGTGATGTGGGATCCGGACACCGACCGGACCGGCACCGTGGACAGGGAGGCGCTGTACGACGGGGCGGACGGATAAGGAGAGCCCATGGCATAGGAAAAGCCGGGGCGGACAAAAGTCCGCGCCGGCTTTTTAAGAAAGAAGGTCCGAGGAAAACAGGGAAAAACCGTCATGATTTTTCTTCGTCCAGAATGGCCATCAGCGCGTCGATCTGCGCCTCCGACGTGGCCCAGCTGACGGCAAAGCGAACCACGGAATGGCTTTCGTCCGCAGGGCCCCAGTAGCAGAAACGCACCCGTTTGGAAAGCGCCTCCATTTCCCGGTTGTCCAGGATCACAAACTGCTGGTTGGTGGGGGAATCCAGATAGAAGCGATAGCCCCGCTGCGCAAAGCCCCGCTTCAGCTTTTCGGACCTATCAATCGCCTGGCGGCTGATGTCAAAATACAGATGATCGGTGAACAGCGTATCGAACTGCACCCCCAGCAGCCGTCCCTTGGCCGCCAGTGCGCCGTGCTGCTTGATATGCGTGAAAAACCTTTCCGGCGCGCCGTGTCGGGGGAATACCACCGCCTCCCCGCACAGGGCCCCCACCTTGGTGCCGCCGATGGAAAAAGCATCGCAAAGCCGTGCAATATCCGGCAGCGTCACATCGGTATGCCGGCTCATGAGCCCGTAGCCCAGCCTGGCACCGTCCAGGAACAGGGGCAGCCTGTACGCCTGGCAGACACCGTGCAGAGCTTCCATTTCGGCCCTGGTATAAAGCGTGCCGTACTCGGTGGGATGGGAAATATACACCGCCCCGGGATACACCATGTGGCTGCAGGTGGGGTCGGCGTAAAAAGCCGACAAAAACGCCCGCAGCTCCCCGGCGTCGATTTTCCCCTGATGCTGGGGCAGCGTCAGCACCTTGTGCCCGGTGGCCTCGATGGCTCCCGCTTCGTGCACGCTGATGTGGCCGGTTTCCGCCGCCACCGCGCCTTCCGTGCCGGAAAGCAGGGCGGAGAGCACGGTCATATTGGCCTGGGTGCCGCCCACCAGGAAAAAGACGTCTGCCTCCGGGTCCTGGCAGGCCCGGCGGATCTTTTCCCTGGCACTTTGGCAGAAGCTGTCGTCGCCGTAGCCAACTTCCTGCTGCAGGTTAGTCTCCATGAATTTCTGCAAGATTTTCTCATGGGCGCCTTCGGAATAATCGTTTTCAAAAGACAGCATAAAAC
>CAZQAM010000244.1:0-3899 GCA_964591355.1 uncultured Oscillospiraceae bacterium | reverse complement strand
TAGCTGGTGAAGGTGGGATACAGCGCCTTTTCCCGGTCGGCGGCGCCGGAAAGCTTCAGGGCGGCGTAATACCCGTCAATTTTTTCCATCACATGATCAATGGACAAAAGTGTATCTTTATAAGTATGCCAGATGCCGGCGGTCCGTTTATTGAAGCCGTCCACATCCAGCGCGATAAGGCGCTCGAAAAGCGGGTTGGTATCCAGATCCTTTTCCTTGCTCTTTTTGGAGGAATAATACCGGCCCAGGGACGCGTCCATGTCCCAGGGCACCAAAACGAACCGGTCCAGAGGGGAATAGCGGGCAAAGACCATATTTTTGCGCATATTGTCCATCACGTCCATGGAATTGATGAACACATAGTACAGCGCCAGGTTTCTCAGATCCACATAGTCGCCGATCTTTTCGGCGAATTCCTCATCGCTTCCTTCCACCACCAGGCGGGTGAGATCGTAAAAATCCCGCCAGGTTTCCAGGGTCACATTTTCCTTTTTGGGATACTTGATGTTCACGTTATGCCATTCATTGATCACCCGGGAGCCAGGCGTTTCCTCCCCCAGGGAGAAAAAGCCGGCGGGGCTGGTGGATTTGGTATTGGCCTCGTCCGTCTTGATCAGCAGGCTGTCGGCTCCGCTGCCGGATTTTTTGAGGCCCAGCTGCTGCCGGTCCTGTTTTTCGGCCAGCACGAAAATGCCCTTGTACCGCCCGTTGAGGATCACCTCCACAAACGCGCCGTGATTGGCGCCGGAAAGCTTTTCATTCCAGGGCAGGGCATAGATTTCATCCCAGATATCCATCAGCACCCGGTTGCGCAGGCGCAGCGCGTCGTTATAGGCGCTGTCCAGCAGCCAGTCGCTGTCCTTGCGCAGGCCCAGCAGCCGCTGATCCCACTTTTCCCCGTCTTTCATCAGGGAAAGATTGAAGGGATGCTTCTGGCTGAACATGGCGGCGGATTTGCCCCGGCGGGAGATCACCGCGTCGCATGTCAGATACGGCTGCTGCCAGCCGTGAGCGGCATAATCCGGATCGGCCAGGGTAAACGTGGCGGCGGTGCCGCTGCGGACGATATTGCCCTTGGCGGTAACGCTGACCACCGGCAAGGAGGTGAACATCATTTTCACTTCGCAGCAGCGCTTCTCATCGGCCATGCGCAGATCCGCCGTTTCCGTGAGGCTGACGGTGACCGGCTGATCGATGGAGAGCGCCTTGCCGTACAGACGGGCGCTGGTGAGGTGCACGGAAGCGGGAAAAGTCAGGTGCACTTCCGCTGCGCCGTCCACTACGCGGACGGGGTAAAAAAACGTATTGTATGTTTTCGTGCGTGCATAGCGAATGCCGTAGGATTCCGCCATCCCGGGATGGATCCAGTCCCGGTCATAGGTGCGGCCCTTCCGGGAATAGGGCTGATTTTTCTCCAGAGGCGACGCAAGGAATACCCGCACCTTCGCCCCGCTCTCCGTCTTTTCCGCCGCCCTGCCGAAGGAGGGGACCAGGAACAGCAGCATGGCCGACAGCAGCAGGCAGACCCACCGTTTTCCGTTTTTCTTTTTCACCTTGCCGCTCCCTTCCCGCCGCAGGTTCTGCGCAGAGCGGCCCTCTCCGCCGCAGGCCGCCTGCGCTCCCGTCCTTTTTCTTCCATTATAGCAAAGAGGCGGCACAAATGGAAGCGGAAACTTTTGATTTCGCCTGCATCCGTTTCGTTTTTTCCGCGCTGTTTTTCCAGGCGGTGCAGAATCTGATTCCCACAGCAAAAAATGTCATAAATCAGCGCAAAAAACACAAAAAATATTATTTACAATTCAAAATGCGTGTGCTACAATACCTACAGACCGGGAAATAAACTGCTTTAAACTGCCTATTTATATATACAGGAAAAGAGTGGATTTTAGGTTTTTTATTTCGGAAGTAAAACGTTTTAGCCCTCAGGATCCCGTCTCTCCACAGCGCGGACACGCTGTTTGAGAAATAGCGGCGGAAAGCCGCAAAGCAAAAAAGGAGGAACCCCATTATGAAGAAGGCTCTTGCTCTGGTTCTGGCCCTGATGATGATGCTCGGCTGCATCAGCTTTGCCAGCGCCGAAGACGCCAAGATCAAGCTGGTCGTCTGGTCTTTCACCAACGAGCTGCAGAAGGACATGATCGAAAAGTATTATGCCCCCGAACATCCGGAACTGGAATTCGAATTCCAGATCTACCCCACTGACGGCAACGCCTACACCACCAAGGTGGACAATCTGCTGGGCGTAGCTGAAGGCGCTGTGAGCGAAGAAGCTCCCGACATCTTCACCCTGGAAGCTGCTTTTGTGAAGCACTATGTTGAATCCGACTGGACCGGCGATCTGAAGAGCATCGGCTTCACCGATGAAGAACTGGCCACCGCGTTCCCCGTCATGGCCCAGATCGGTCAGAACGCTGCCGGCGTCCAGAAGGGCCTCAGCTGGCAGTCCACCCCCGGCGTCCTGATGTATCGCGCGTCCCTGGCTGAAAAGTACCTGGGCGTCACCTCTCCCGAAGAATTCCAGGCCAAGGTTGCCGATTGGGACACCTTCCTGGAGACCGCCGCTGAACTGAACGAGAAATCCGAAGGCGCTGTGAAGATGGTCATCGGCTCCGGCGACATCTGGAACGCCTATCAGTACCAGCGCAGTGAAGGCTGGGTCGTGGATGGCAAGCTGAACATCGACGACGAGCTGCTGGACTTTGAAGAACTGTGCAAGACCCTGGAACAGGACGACCTGACCCACAAGGGCGGCGCCTGGAGCGAAGTCTGGTTCGCCGGCATGCGCGGCGACGCTCAGACCCAGACCCTGTGCTACTTCCTGCCCACCTGGGGCCTCCATTACACCCTGAAGCCCCACTGCTCCGCTCTGTGGGACGATACCCAGTCTGAACTCATCAATGTTGCGAACCTCTATCAGGCCGCTCTGAAGGCCAATACCGAAGAAGAAAAGGCTGCTCTTGGCACCTATGGCGATTGGCGCCTGGTGGATGGCCCCGTGGCTTACAGCTGGGGCGGCACCTGGATGGGCATCAACGCTCAGAAGAGCGCTACCTGGGACGACGCCAAGAAGGCCGCTGTGCATGATCTGATCAAGTACTTCTCCCTGAACGAAGACTGGCTGCTGACTTATGCCAAGGCCAGCGGTGACTTCGTGGGCAGCGCGACCGCTGTTGAAAAGTATCTGGCTGAAGGCGATCATCCCAATCCCTTCCTGGGCGGTCAGGATCACTACACCATCTTCGCTTCCGCCGCGGCTCTGGCCAACGGCTCTCTGATGAGCGAATATGACGACACCATCAACGGCCTGTGGAACGACTATGTGACCACTCCTTACACCAAGGGTGAAAAGGATCTGGACACCTGCCTGGCTGAATTCAAGACCGCTGTTGCCGCCGCCATCACCACCATCACTGTGGAATAATCGGCAGTAAACCCGATCACCTGGTTACTGACAGGTAACCTCGCGGGGCTGTCTCTTGCCTGACGGCGGGGGGCAGCCCCCTTTTCCGCGTTGCCAAAAGGCTTCCCCTGGAGGGGATGCCTGCGCGCCCTCCAGCGGAAGCCTTTTGGGCTTATGAACCTCATCAAACGAAAAGGGGTGGACGTATGCAGACCCAATCTGCGGTGAAAACGAAGCATAAATCCGTCAGCTACAGCAAATACGGATACTTCTTCATCGCGCCGTTCTTCATCACCTTCCTGATTTTCCAGCTGTACCCCATTTTCTTTACCTTCCGTACGTCAGTCACGGATGCGGTGGGCTGGGAAAAGGTGCTGAACAACAGCATCATTGGCTTTGAAAACTTCCGGCAGCTGTTTGATCCCAGCAGCCTGGTCTACAGCAAATTCTGGGGCAGATCGGAAGAGCGTCGTGTAGGGAAAGAGTGTAGGATAGGGTG
>CAZQAM010000243.1:0-3938 GCA_964591355.1 uncultured Oscillospiraceae bacterium | reverse complement strand
CCTGGTTGAAGTCCTATGTGGATCCCCTGCTGGCCTCCAGCACATCGGAGGGCTATCGCTATGCGCTCAAGCACCTGTCCGCATCGATCCTGGACACGGAGCTCCGCGAGCTCGAGCCCATGGCGCTGCAGGGGGAGATCAACGCCCTGGCAGCCTATGCGCCCAGGCAGGCGCAAATCCTGCACGTGGCCCTTTCCTCCGCGCTGTGGAAGGCGCAAAAGCTGGGGATGGTGGCCCTGTCCCCCATGCGCCTGGTGGATAAGCCCCGGCACCGGAAAAAAGAGATATTTTTTCTGACGGCACCGGAAGCCCGGGCCTACATCGCAGCGCTGGAGGGCGATCCCTACCGGGCCACCCTGCTTTTGATGCTCTGCGCCGGGCTCCGGCGAAACGAGGCCCGCGCCGTTCGCCCCTGCGATTTGGAAGGGGATATCCTGCACATCCGGCAGCAGCGGCGGGGGGATCAGCTGTTGCCGCTGAAAACCCCGGCCAGCTATCGGGATATACCGCTTCCGGAGGCCCTCCAGGCCGTTTTTGTGGGCCAGGATGGGGAATACCTTTGCCCAGGGTCGGAAAACTCGCTGAGAAGGGCCCATATGCGCGCCCTGCGCGCCGCGGGAATCGATAAGCGCGTCACGCTCCACGGCCTCCGGCACTCCTGCGCCACCCTGGCCATTGAAAACGGCGCGGCGCTGATCACCATCCAGCGGCTTTTAGGGCATCGGCACTTTTCCACCACGGCGGATATTTACTGCCACCCGGATCAGCGCTTGATGCGCACATGCCTGTTCAGTCTGTCGAATTTCGTCTCCCTTGCATCCTGATGGCGCACGACTGGAAATCGTGTAACGGGTAAAACCGTTCGAGAGTTCGAATCTCTCCTTCTCCGCCATTGGAAAAACCTGCCGTCATATGACGGCAGGTTTTTCATTTGCATGTATCGTGCCTGTTTTCATGCGCCGAACGCAAACCGGGAGAATAAAAAAGCACAGTTTCATTTATGCAATGCTGAAATTGCCTGAAAACTTTTATGCAAAACGGCTTGTAATTTACCGCGTCATCTGGTAAAATACAGATTGTGTGTGATCAAACGCATGTCTTTGTGAAAGCAAATCCATAATGAATTTATAGGGGGAACCGACATGGCAGACTATCAGTCAGACAAAATCCGCAACATCGCCCTGATCGGCCACGGCAGCAACGGCAAGACCACGCTGACCGAAGCCATGCTTTTTGCCGCCGGACATGTGGACCGGCAGGGCAAGGTGGAAGACGGCGCCGCCACCACGGACTTTGATCCCGAAGAAAACAAACGCGGCATTTCCATCAGCGCCGCAGTGGCGCCCGTGGAATGGAAGGGCACCAAGATCAACGTGATCGACGTTCCCGGCTATTTTGATTTCATCGGCGAAATGATGGGCCCCCTCCGGGTGGTGGAAACCGCCGGGATCGTGGTGGGCGCCGTCAGCGGCCTGGATGTGGGCGCGGAAAAAGCCTGGAATTACGCCCAGAAAAATAATGTGTGCCGTATGTTCATCATCAACCGCATGGACGCTGAAAACGCCAATTATCAGAAAGTGGTGGATCAGCTGCGGGGCAAGTTCGGTTCCTCCGTGGTGCCCATGCTGCTGCCCATTGGCCAGGGCGCGTCCTTCAAGGGCGTGGTCAACGTGCTGGAAAACAAGGCGTATGAAGGCACCGGCAAGGCCCTGAAGGAAGTGCCCGTGCCCGCCGATATGGCTTCCGCCATTTCCACCGCCATGGAAGAAATCACCGAAGCCGCCGCCGGCGCCGACGACGAACTGATGATGAAGTATCTGGAAGGCGAAGAGCTGACCCATGATGAGATCCTCTCCGGTTTCCGCGCCGGCATGCAGAACGGCACCATCGTGCCCGTCGTGGCCGCTTCCGCCGTTACCGGCGTGGGCGTCGCAAAGATGCTGGATGTGATGAGCGTATACCTGCATTCTCCCAAGGGCCAGAAAGCCGAAGGCGAGAATCCCAAGAACGGTGAAAAAGCCGAGCGCGTGTGCGACAACGGCGAGCCCTTCTCCGCTTTTGTGTACAAGACCGTGGCTGACCCCTTTGTGGGCAAGCTGAGCCTGTTCAAGGTCATGTCCGGCTCCATTACCCCCGCCACCGCGCTGTACAACTCCACCGCGGACAAAGCGGAAAAGGCCGGCGGCCTGTTCCTGATGCGGGGCAAAAAACAGACCAACGTTCAGGTGCTCAACGCCGGCGACCTGGGCGCTCTGTCGAAACTGCAGTTCACCAATTCCGGCGATACGCTGTGCGATGCCGGCAATCCCATTAAATACGCTCCCATCGCCTTCCCCGCTCCCTGCATTTCCAAGGCCATTTCCGCGGCCAAGCAGGGCGAAGAAGACAAGGTGTTCTCCGGCCTGGCCCGCCTGCAGGAGGAGGATCCCTCCATCAAGGTGGAAAAGAACACCGAAACCACGGAAACCCTGGTGTCCGGTCAGGGCGAAGTGCATCTGGATGTGATCCGCAACAAGCTGGCCAGCAAATTCGGCGCCAACGCCGTGCTGGCGGATCCCAAGATCCCCTACCGCGAGACCATCCGCAAGAAGGTAGCCTGCCAGGGCCGCCACAAGAAGCAGTCCGGCGGCCACGGCCAGTTCGGCGATGTGTGGATCGAATTCTCCCCCATCGGAGATACCAACATCGACTTCGAGTTCGAAGACGCGGTTGTGGGCGGCGCAGTGCCCCGGAACTTCATCCCCGCTGTGGAAAAGGGCCTGAGGGAAAACATCCGCAAAGGCGTTTTGGCCGGTTATCCCATGGTGGGCCTCCACGCCAAATTGTATGACGGCTCCTATCATCCTGTGGACTCCTCCGAAATGGCTTTCAAGACCGCTGCCCGCATCGCTTACAAGAAGGGCTGCGCCGATGCCAGCCCCGTGATGCTGGAGCCCATCATGCACGTGGAAGTCTTCGTGCCGGATGAATACATGGGCGATATCATGGGCGACATGAACAAGCGCCGCGGCCGCATCATGGGTATGGATCAGGTCGACGGCCAGCAGCGGGTCACCGCGGAAGCCCCCATGGGCGAAATGTTCAAATACGCTACGGACCTCCGGTCCATGACCCAGGCCCGCGGTTCCTTCACCATGAGCTTTGAGCGCTATGAGGAAATGCCCGCCGACGCGGCCAAGAAGATCATCGAAAACGCCCAGAAGGACGAGGAAGAAGAAGAATAATCCCGCCAATATTTGCCCGGCCCGCGCGGCCGGGTTTTTTGTTTTTTTCCTGTGCCCGGAAGGAAATGCCACAGATAAAGAGAATATAATATAAATCATTTGGTCGTTTTCCTGCCATATATTGGATGAATCACCATCGGCCAAGTAAAAAAGGAGGAGTTCCCGTGAAAAAAAGCATCTGGGCCATTATTGCCGTTGTTCTGGTCGCTGTGGTACTGATTGCCGTATTCGTCGGCCAGAAGAATTCCCTCTCCGATCAGGTCAGCAAGCTGCAGACCAGCGCCAGTGAAGCGTCTGCCAAGGCTGCGGATGAATTGTCCGCTGTGAAAGCTGAAGCCGATGCCGCTGTCGCCGCTGCCAAGGACGAAGCCGCCAAAGCCGCCGAAGAGCTTGCCGCCGCGAAGGCTGACGCCGAAGCCGCCTTGCAGGCTGCTGCGGATCAGGCCGCCGCAGATGTGGCTGCCGTAAAGGCCGAAGCGGAAGCCGCCGCCGCCAAAGCCGCAGAGGATCTGGCTGAAAAAGACGGCATGATCGCCAGCCTGAGCCAGGAGATCGAAGCCCTCAAGCAAAGCAGCCAGGATGCCGCCGATTTGGCCGGGCAGATCGATGTGATCAGAGCCGATGCCGAAGCCGCCGCCAGCGAAGCCGCGCAGAAGGCAGCCGATGAACTGGCTGCCGTAAAGGCTGACGCCGAAGCCGCTGCCGCCAGCGCCG
>CAZQAM010000242.1:0-3957 GCA_964591355.1 uncultured Oscillospiraceae bacterium | reverse complement strand
ACACACCGCCATCTTCCACCCCCACGCCGGAGCCCAGCGCGCAGCCGGAAAGGGAGCCGACCCCCACCCCTGCCCCTGAGAAAAACGCCGGGGATGAATCTTCGCCGGAGCCGGACAGCGCTGCTACTCCCACCCCGCCTCCCGAAGAAAACGGCGCCGCCACCCCCTCGCCGCCCCCGGGCCTCCCCACAGGCGATGAAGAAGAAAGCGATGATTTCCCCTGGCTGATCCTGCTGCTGGCAATGCTTTTGATCCTGCTCCTGGTTTTCCGTTTCCTGTGGACAGAGCCCCTGCGCCGTGCCCGCCGCAAGCCCGATCAGGCGGCGGAGATCCTGTTTTCCGCCACGACAGGGCTGCTGACCAAATGGGGCGTCAGCAAGCGTCCCCAAGAAACATTGCATGAATTCGCTTACCGGGCTGATCAGCAATTGGCCGGCAAAGAGCTCCCCTCCCTGTGGCCCCTGGTGCAGCAACTGGCCGGGCAGGTATACGGCCGGCATCCCGCGCCCGCCGCGCCGTTTGCAGCGGCATATACCGCTTTGAGAGGCGCCGCCGGCCCCTTCACCCGCTGCCGGCTGGCTGTGAAGCGGCTGTTCCGTTTCAGGGCGTGATTCATTTTCAGAAAAAGGGACTGTGACGGTCCCTTTTTTCGTGCCGCAAAAAAGACTTTGCTTCTTTCGCAAATCATCGTATAATAAGGGGGAATACGGAGGATGCACATGACGGCGGAAGAAGTTTTACAGGCGCTGGCGGCCATCCGGGCGCCGCAGACACAGGATGAATATGACCTGCACGGCATGGTGGCCGAGGCGCTGGAAAACGCGGGGATCCCTTTCCGCCACGAAGCGCCGCTGGCGCCCCGGTGCCGGGTGGATTTTTTATGCGGGGAAATCGGCATCGAAATCAAACGGGGCCGGCCGGAAAGGATCCCCGTGGAGCATCAGCTGCGCCGCTACGCCCAATCCGGAAAGCTGGCGGCGCTGATCCTGGTCTCCGAGAGGAGCAGGCCGGTGCCGGGATTTGTGGAAGGCATCCCGCTGTACGCGGTGAGCCTTCAAAAGTTATGGGGCGTCGCCGTGGCGGCGTCGGGCGAAGAGGCGGAGGAAGAGGCCCATCAAATGATCCGGGAAGAAGATCGCTCCCTGCCGGAAGAAAGGAAGAACGCGGCCGCCCCCAAATCAGCCGCGCCGCCTGATTCCAAATGCGAATCTGCCGCGTTCCCCGCGCAAAGCCCTGCGTTTCCAAAGGAAACGCCCGCCGCGCCCGCGCTGGAGGATCTGATCCTCCAGTCCCTGCAGCAGGAGGACGTGCCGCCCTTTCTCCGGTCCGCCGCTGCGGCGGGGCCGGTGTACGGCACTCTGTCCTATAACGCCCGGCGGAAATGCTGGGTGATCAAGGGCGACCCCGCCGTGACGGAACTGGCCAAGCGCCTTTTCCCCGGCAGCGACAGCCGCCGGGGCGAAGCCCGTTTCACCGCCCACCGCCGCATCGTGGGGGACGTGAACTGGCTGATGCTGCGCTATCCCCTGGAAATCAATCCCCGGGACAGGGAAAGGTGGCAGCAGGCCCTGCAGGGGGCCCGGGATTATTACCGCGCCCGGGAGAAGGCCCGCACCGCCCCCATGGCATCGCCTCTGTCTCCCGCCGTTTTCAGCGGGCAATTGCGCCCCTTCCAGCAGGCGGGTTTATCCTGGCTGCTGCTGACGCCCCGGGCCCTGCTGGCCGATGAAATGGGCCTGGGCAAAACGGTGCAGGCCCTGGCCTGCGCGGCTCAGGAAGGCGCCTTTCCGCTGCTCATTGTGCCGCCGCCTCATCTGTGCCGCAACTGGAGTGCCGAAACCAGGCGGTTTTTGCGGATCAACGGCCGGGAGCCCCGCATCCACATGATCCGGGGCCTGACTCCTTATTCCCTGCCGGAAGCCGACGTTTATATTCTGCATTACCTGCTGCTGCGGGGCTGGAAGCAGGCGCTCCGGCAAATGCAGTTTCATACTGTGATTTTCGATGAAGTGCAGGAGCTGCGCCGGGCCGGCACGGAGAAATACAGCGCCGCCAGCCTCTTGTCGGAAAACTGCGAACGGGTCATGGGCCTCAGCGGCACCCCCATTTACAACTACGGCGGCGAAATCTGGAACGTCATCAATATTCTGGATTATCATTTCCTGGGGGACTGGGAATCCTTCTCCCGGGAATGGTGTGCCGGCTACGGCAACAGGATCGTATTGAAACCCCAATTGCTGGGGGATCACCTGCGAAGGGAAGGATTGATGCTGCGGCGCACCAAACAGGAAGTGCTGCCCGAATTGCCGGAAAAGCGCCGCCTGGTGCAGGAAATCGACGATAACGACGCCCTGTATGCCCAATTGATGGCCCCGGTATGGGAAAAACTGCACCGCTGGCGGAGGGATCAGGACATGACGGCCTCCGCAAGGGCACTGCTGGAAGATCAGATCTCCCAGGAAGAAAGGCAGGCCACGGGCCTGGCGAAAGCCCCCTATGTGTGTCAGTTCGTGAAAGCGCTGCTGAGCGCCGGCGAAAAAGTGCTGCTCTTTGCCCATCATCACGCGGTGATGGACGCGTACAAAAAGGAATTGAAGCAGGAGCATCCTGTGTTCATCACCGGCCGGGAAACCGGCGCAAAAAAAGAAGAAGCGGTGGACCGCTTCATGACGGGGAAAACCGACCTGTGCTGCATCTCTCTCCGGGCAGCCAGTGGGTTGAATCTGCAAAGGGCCACCTGCGTGGTCTTCGGCGAGCTGGACTGGAGCCCGGCCGTTCATTCCCAGGCGGAGGACCGGGCCCACCGCATGGGCCAGAAGGATTCTCTCCTGTGCTATTACCTGGTGTCTCCCCGGGGCAGCGACCAGACCATGCAGGAAGCCCTGGGCCTGAAGGTGAGCCAGTTCCTGGGCTTGATGGGCGACACCCCGGAAAGCCAGGCCCAGGCCTCCGCCGGGGCCAATTACGCCCGGATGCACGTGGAAAAACTAGTGCTGCAGATGAAGGACCCCTGAAAACGGGAACCCCTGGGGCCTCCGCGGCTCCAAGCCCCGGCCCGGAGATTTCATCTCCTGGGCAGTGCGAAGGAAGCAGCCAAAATGCCTGCAGAAGCTCCCTTCCATGCAGCAAACGGCGCTTTTATCTATGATGCAGGTTTCCCTGCGCAGAAAAGCCCAACGTTGGATGATCCGGCGTTGGTTTTTTTGACACAGGGACTCCTTGCCATGCGTTCGGCAATACTGCCTTTGGCTTTCATACCACTGATTTTCTGACCGATTGCATATCCGGCAGCAGAAAGATCCTTCGCCTTGCGGCTCAGGATGACAGACAGAGGGGACGCCGCCGTACATGCCTTCCGCCGCCCATGACGAACGCGCCGATCGGCGTCCAATCCATACCCGCAAGATCGATATCGGCAGTCAGGATGTGGTGGCCCGAGGGATTTGCGTCAATGGCAGCCAGCTTTTCCACGCTGTCAATTTCGATGGCGTCAGATGCGGTTTCGGTGTCCTGCCTGACCCAGCTGATGGCCCCATCATCTGCTGTCAGCGTCAGAACAAACTGTCCGTCATCCCTCTCGGTCATTGAATATGGAGCAGCTTCCGCTTCGAATGTCAGGTTGCTCCAGGCCACGTACAGGCCCTGGCCGTCGCCCTTCTCGCCGCTGTCCACCGCATAAGCCTCGAGTCGGTGGTCTGCGCGCCGTTCATGGTGGTAACACTGTGGCCGTTTGCATCGATGGTCATGGACAGGTCGACGGCTGCGCATTCGTCGCCGTAAGCCGACAGATCGGCCTGCCAGGTAGCCTTGCTGCTCCTTCAGATCCCTGCCGTAGCGGAATTCGATGTGGTACGTTTTCTCCACGGTGTTTTCCCGCAGAAAAAACCAGTTGAACTCGCCCGCTTCATCCGTGCTCCAGATCGGAAGAGCACACGTCTGAACTCCAGTCACGAGATT
>CAZQAM010000241.1:0-3969 GCA_964591355.1 uncultured Oscillospiraceae bacterium | reverse complement strand
CCAGGTTGCCTTCCTGGCTTTTGCTGTGCGCTTTGCGCACAGCCCGTGGGGCAAAGCCGGCCTGCCCGGGAGCGGCGGTACACACAAAACCGGCAGCAGCGGGATGCTGCTGGGTTTCAAAGCGATGCAGCATCCGCGAGCGGCGGGGTCCGGGGTGCGGCGCGCACCCCGGTGGGGTCTGGGGCAAAGCCCCAGCAAATCACAGTCCCTGCCAGAGCCGGTCATGGATCTCTTCGAAAATATCCGTGCCCTCCTCATCGGGCGCAAATTCAGTTTCCCACAGCGTGGATTCCTGCAAGAGGACCCCATCCTCATACTGGGTTCCGGTCAGAGCGACATGGAAGCGGTCCAGGTAGGTGGTGACGACATAGCGGTCCTCCAGCCAGTCGGTGTCTTCCACTTCCCGGGAAACGAGGGTGCGCACGGGGATCAATTCCCGGCCTTCCCAGCGGTACAGATACGCCTCGAACAGCGCTCCGGCCATGCCGTCGCTGCTCCAGGAGAGGACGTAGCCCCGGTCATCCAGGGTATAATTGGCGAGGGGATACAGGTGTTCAGCCGGAACATACCGGCCATCCTCCAGCACGAAAAATTCATAAAAAGCGTTGTTGACCCCCAGAGAAGCGATCACCACAAGATCGTCCTGACCGTCGAAATTCACATCCTCGTATTCCATGACGGGCTCCTCCATATCGGAGGTGAAATACACTTCCTGGCCATTGGGCGCGGCGCAGCGGTGGATATACTTATCCTGCATTTGCCCCACAATTTCGGCAGAAGACGGCAGAAGCATAGCAGACAGCAGGCAAAGGATCAGACACATCCGTTTCATGAAAGCTCCCCCTTTCTTCCGGTCGTTCACAGATATAACGACGCAGGGCGGCGGTTTCTTCCTTTGCCCAAGGATTGCCTCCCCGGCATCAATCCCCTTCCATCCTCGCCCGCAGCATTTCCACGGCCCTTTTTTCCATACGGGACACATACGACCGGGAAATCCCCAAAACGGCGGCCACCTCATGCTGGGGATGCATGCGCCCGTCCAGCATCCCGTAGCGCATTTCGATGACGGTGCGTTCCTTCCGGGGCAGTTTTTTCACCAGCCGGCGCACCTTTTCCATGGATATGCGCCGCACCACCTCGTCCTCCACCTGCCCCGGAGCCGTGCCCAGGATATCCTGAAAGGACAGATCATTTCCTTCCTTGTCCGTCCCCACCGGATCGGAGAGGGACACGTCCCCCCGCCGCTTCCTGGAGGATCTGAGCAGCATCAGGATCTCATTTTCGATACACCGGGCGGCGTAGGCGGAAAGCGGTGAGCCGGTCTCGGCCTTATAGGTATTGACCGCCTTGATCAGGCCCAGGGAGCCCACGGAAACCAGATCATCCGACGTATAGCCGGGCACGGTATATTTCCTTGCGATATGGGAGACCAGGCGCAGATTGTGCTCGATCAGCCTGAGCCTCGCGTTTTCGTCCCCCCGCCCCATGGCGGCCACCGTTTCCTTTTCCTCCTGCCGGGACAGGGGCTTGGGGAACCCGCCCCGGGCCGATACAATGCCGAAAAAAAACAGCGCGTCCTTGAACAGCCAATACAGAAATGCCAGCATCTCGCCTTTCACCTCCGGAAAAGTATATGCGTATCTCCCGGAGAAAAAGCCCCGGGTTTTCCCGGCGAATGCGCAGCAAAAAAGACCCGGCGAAAATTGCCGGGCCAAGAGCATCGACAAAGTCGATGCTCTGCCATCGAAAGTCAGCGAGCAGACTTTCGATGGAGACATCAATTTCTTGCAAAAATGGGGTTTCGTCCTCCAGGGAGGACGAAACCCCTATTTTCGCGGCCAGAAATTGATAGCGGAAGCGGCTTTCAGCCGCTCCTCGGCGACGTACACGCCGCCGCCTGCGGATGATTGATGAAAGGGCTGTGGCCCTTTCATACTATCCCGGAGTTTGTAGATGGTTTGAGCCCGAAGCACCCGGAAAATCAAACGGTTTTCAGCACAAAGCGCGGAGCATTTTCAGCAGCCTTGCGCAGCAGGCGTCCAGCTCTTCCATGGAAAGGGACTGCTCCTTTTCCTCCCGCACGGCGTCGATGATCTCCCGGATGTCGTTTTCCAGGCCCGGCATGGTCAGATCGTTGCCGGCGGCAACACACTTGGCGGCGGAAGCTCCGCCCTGGCGGTTGGTGGTGGTCCAGTCGGTCATGATGATGCCCTGAAAGCCCCACTCCTGCCGGGCCGCTACGGTGCACAGATCGCGGCTGTTGGCGGTATGCTCGCCGTTGATCTTGTTGTAGGAGGTCATGATGGCGCAGGGCTGCGCTTCCCGGACGGCCATTTCAAAGCCTTTCAGGTAGATTTCCCGGAGAGCGCGCTCGGATACGGTGCTGGACACTCCCCGCCGGTTATCCTCCTGATTGTTGCAGGCGAAATGCTTGATGGTCACCGCCGCGCCGGGGAAAGCCTGCACGCCCCGGGTAATGGCCGCGGCCATGCGGCCGGAAACCAGGGGATCTTCGGCATAATATTCAAAATTCCGGCCGCACAGGGGGTTTCGCTTGATATTCATGCCCGGGGCCAGCCACAGCGTGACGCCGAATTCCTCCATTTCCCGGGCGATGACGCCGCCGATCTCCTCCACCAGCGCGGTATCAAAGCTCTGGGCCAGGCATACGCCGGTGGGAATGGCCGTGCAGAACTGGAAATACTCCGCTGTGCCTGGGTGCCGGATCTCTTTGCCGAAGATCCGGTTTTCCAGGTTTTCATAGGGCGAAAGCATGACCGGCTGTTTGTTTTCAGCAGATACCTCGTAGCGCCGCATCAGGCGCAGCCCCGCGGGGCCGTCGGCCATCACCGCCGGGGGAATGCCGTATTTTTCCAGCAGCGCCGTGGTTTCTCCCGCGGCCCCCGGCACATGGAAGGCCGCATCCCCGATGAAGGACGCTTCCCCGTTCCGGGGCCGCCCGCAGACCAGGCAGGCCTTTTCTTCCAAGGTCATTTTCTCCACCAGGGGATCGGATACTTCGGGAAGCTGCGCCGGGCGGGAATACGCCGCCAGCGCGTCTCCGGCAAAATCGTCCATGGAAACGGAAGATGCGCCGGCAAACAGGCTTTCCAATTCATCCTGCCAGCGTTCGTCCATGGCTTCTTCCGGCAAAAACTCCGGCAGCGCGTCATGGAGGGGGCAGATCCGGTGCAGCTTTTCGCTCCAGGCCGTCTCCTTCAGGGACAGGACGCCGGCGGGCAGATAATGCTCCGCGTCCTGGGCCATGAGGATGCGGTAATCCCCCGCGTCCAGGAACCACCGGGCTTTGCCCCCGTGATAGGAAGCCAGCTGCTCATAACCGAAGGAGATTTCCACTTCGGCCTTTTCGCCGGGCATCAGCAGCGGCGTCTTGGCAAAGCCCACCAGGCGCTTTCTCTCTTTGCGGCGCAGGCCGGCGGGGCAGGCGGCAAAAAGCAGCACCGTGTTCCGGCCCGGCACGCTGCCGGTGTTTTCCACGGATCCGCGGAACACCACGCCGTCCTTTTGCGCAGACAGGCTGACGGGCTCCTGGGCAAAGGATGTATAGCTCAGGCCGTAACCGAAGGGATAGCGGGGCTTGATTTCAAAGGAGTCGAACCAGCGGTAGCCCACATAAATGCCTTCCCGGTATTTCTCCTCCACCAGATTCCCGTTCATATGGGAATAGGTGTCGGCGCAGGGATAATCCTCGTACCGTACGGCCCAGGTTTCGCTGAGCCGCCCGGAAGGATTTACTTTGCCCGTCAGCACATCGGCCAGGGCGTGGCCGCCTTCCATACCGGCCTGGGACAAAAGCACCAGCGCGGCGATCTTTCCCGCGTACCGGTCCATAAAGCCCAGATCCATGGCAGCGCCCATATTCAGCACCACAATGCATTTCGGATATGCCGCGCAGATTTCGGAAAGCTGCTGCTCTTCCACGTCGGACAGAAGGAAATCCCCTTTGCC
>CAZQAM010000240.1:0-3990 GCA_964591355.1 uncultured Oscillospiraceae bacterium | reverse complement strand
GCCAGCAGCATCTGCATGAGGCCCTGGGCCGCGGGATTGCCTTCCAGGAAAGCAGGCAGGGGCCAGCCGCCCATATGGCGGCCCATGGTCAGGTACATCAAAAGCAGCAGGAAGCCCAGGGAGGCGATCAGCCGCTTTTTCAGTTTCGGGGTTTCATGATCCCGCAGCGCTTCCTCGTCCACGGCAGACGCATTCTCCGAAGCGGCCGCGGCGTCCTTTCTCCTGGCGCCGTAGCCGGCATCCTGCACAGCGGCGATAACGGCGCTGTCCTCCGCGGTGCCCTCCACGCCCATGGAGTTGGTGAGCAGGGAAACGGAGCACGCCGTCACCCCCGGCACCTGGGATACCGCCTTCTCCACCCGGGCGGAGCAGGCGGCGCAGCTCATGCCCGTGACCGTGTATTGCTTCATTTCCATCCTCGGTTATTTCATCAGTTTCTGCAGCGTCCGGCACAGTTCGTCCACCGTGTCCTCCCGGCCTTCCCGGATATCCCGGGCTACGCAGGTGCGGATATGCTCGGAGAGCAGCGCCTTGTTGAAAGCGTTCAGCGCCGCGTTCACCGCAGACACCTGGATCAGGATATCGGTGCAGTACGCGTTTTTTTCCACCATGCTCCGGATGCCCCGCACCTGGCCTTCGATCCGGTTCAGCCGGTGGATCAGGCGGGCGGCTTCCTCCGGGGCGCGCTCCTTCGATTTATGGCGGCAGCCTTCGTCCGTCAGGGTTCCCCCGCTGCGCGGCGTTTCATTCTTCATGGCCCTCACCTCAGCGTCAATACCCTCTCGGGGTATCTGGATTATATACCCCCATGCGGTATTTGTCAACAGATTTTCAAAAACAAAAGAAAACCATTTCCCCGCTTGCGTTTTTGATGGGCAGATGCTACAATACAGGCAAGCGATTCGTAAGCAGAGTAGCGGCAGACGCGTCAAGTGCCCATGAACGGGGAGTTGTCATGGGACGAAGCCGGTTTCCGGCGCGGTGTCTGCTGCGCATCCCGCTGCCAAGCCCGCCTGCCTCTGCGGATCCAACGATACCAAAGGAGGCTGTTTTTATGCAAAAAACCAGATCAGCCGCCGGCAGAAAGCTGTTCAAAACGCCCTTCTGCCGGGAATACTGGGCCCAGGCGTTTTCCGAAATCAAAGACCCCCGGATGCTGGTCTTCGCAGCGCTGATCATTGCCCTGCGGGTGGCGCTCAAGGCGGTCAAAATCCCCATCGCGCCTTCCGTTGAAATCAACACTGCATTCATCGTCAACGCCTTCGGGGCCATGGTATACGGCCCGGTGATGGCCATCATGGGCGCGGCGATCTCGGATACGCTGGGTGTGATCCTGGTGCCTTCCGGGCCGTACTTTTTCCCCTTCATCTTCACGGAAATGGCGGGTTCCCTCATCTTCGCCCTGTTCCTGTACCGGACGGAGGTATCGATCCTGCGCCTGGTGCTGTCCCGCTTCTGCATCTGCTTTTTCGTAAACATCGTCATGACCGAGCCGATCATGGTCCGCTATTACCAGCTGTTCATGACCAGCCAGTACGCTCCCTTTCAGGCGGTGCGCATCGTGAAAAACATGATGCTTTTCCCCGTGGAAGCGGTGATCCTGGCCATCGTCTTCCGGGGCCTGATCCCGCCGTTCCGGAAAATGGGGTATCTGCAGGCCAGCACGGAGCATCTGGCATTCAGCAAAAAACACATCGTGCTGCTGTCCTCTCTTTTCCTGCTGGGAGCCTCCGTGACGGCCGGCTACGCGGTATACGATTACAACACCAAATCCTTTTCCGCTTCCTACACCGCTCAGGAGCGGCTGCAAAAAAACAAGGACATGAACGCCTGGGTAGCGTCCCAGGCGGCGGGCTGGCAGGAGGAAGACCTGGTCACCGTCATCGAAAGCGCCCGCTCCAAAGTGGGCAACCCCGAAATGACCTACGAGCTGGCGGTGTACGCCATCGACCGGGAAAAGTTTGAGGAGAAAGCCGGAGCGGATACCGGCTACACCCTGGATACCCTCCACGGCTATTCCAAATCCAAGGCGGCGAAGGACGACGCCCTGACGCGCGTCGCCAACGCCACCGCCGTCACCGAGAAGCGCAGCGGCCAGCGCAAAACCCTGGACATCCAATGGCTGAATGAAACCGAAGGAGAAGCGCCATGACCAGCAATCAGCAGGCCATCCTTTCAGGCCTGGCAGACCTGTACCCCGACGCGGGGCCGGAACTGCATTTTTCGAATCCTTTTGAAACCCTGGTGGCCACCATCCTGGCCGCCCAGTGCACCGACCAAAGGGTGAACCAGGTGACGCCGAGCCTGTTCCGGGATTATCCCGATCCTGCCGCCATGGCAAAGGCCACGCCGGAGGAGATCTATCCCTACGTCAAATCCTGCGGCTTCCGATCCAAGGCGGTGAACATCGTCAACGCCAGCCGCATGATCGTCAGCGATTTCGGCGGAAAAGTGCCGGATACCCTGGAGGAACTGACGAAGCTCCCCGGCGTGGGGCGGAAAACCGCCAATGTAGTGCTGGCCTTTTCCTTCGGCCAGCCCGCCATTCCGGTGGATACCCACGTGTTCCGGGTCAGCAACCGGCTGGGGCTGGCCGATGCCCTGACCGTGGAGGAAACGGAGGACCAGCTCATGGCCCTGATCCCCCGGGAGCAGTGGAGCCAGGCCCACCATTGGATGATCTACCACGGCCGCCGGGTGTGCCACAGCCAGAAGCCGGACTGTGAAAACTGCACCCTGCGGCCCTGGTGCAAAGCGGCCCACGCGGACCATATGATCAATCCCAAGCAGGAAGCCAGAGAACGGGCGAAGGCCCGGAAGGGAAACGCCGTCAGCCTTTGACAGGCAGGCCTCGGTTCCTGAGCAAAAAAGGCGCGGTGCCCACCGAACCGGTGAAGCACCGCGTTTTTTTGAGCGCAAACAGCGAAAGAAGAATCTGTGCTTTCTCTGACGCAGAGGAAGCACGCGTTTCCCTTCGTCTCTCCCTCTCCGTCATCCTTCTTTTTTCCCGCGCCTCCGCATATCCTTTTCCTGAACGAGGACATTGAAGGAGGCGTTTGAGCATGGCGCAGGAGCAGAAGGCGGGGCCGCGGCCCTTTTACCGGGATATTGCGGAAAGGACCCAGGGCGATATGTACATCGGCGTGGTGGGGCCGGTGCGCACGGGGAAAAGCACGTTCATCAAGGGCTTCATGGAGCAGATGGTGCTGCCCCTGATGGCGGCGGGGCCCCGGCGGGACCGGGTCACGGATGAATTGCCACAGTCCGGCTCCGGCAGGAGCATCATGACCACCCAGCCCAAATTCATTCCAGGCGAAGGGGCGGCGGAGGTTCAGATCGACCGGGGGCTGAACGCCCGGGTCCGGATGATCGATTCGGTGGGCTATCTGATCCCCGGCGCCCTGGGCACCCAGGAAGGGGAAGCGGCCCGGATGGTCTCCACCCCCTGGGCGGACCGGGATCTTCCCTTTGAGGAAGCGGCCGCCCTGGGCACCCGGAAGGTGATCGAGGATCACGCCACCATCGGCGTGGTGGTGACCACCGACGGCACGGTGGCCGATCTGCCCCGGTCCAATTACGTGCCGGCGGAGGAGCAGGTGATCCGGCAATTGAAGGCGCTGCGCAAGCCCTTCGCCGTGGTGCTCAATTCCGCCCGGCCGGACAGCAGCGAAGCCCAGGCCCTGCGCGTGTCCCTGGAAAACAAATACGACGTGCCGGTGACGCTGCTGAATGTGAAGGAGATGCAGCAGGGGGATCTGCAGGCTTTGCTTTCCTCCCTGCTGCTGGAGTTTCCCCTCCGGGAGATCCGCTTTGCGGTGCCCGGGTGGCTGGGGGCCCTCGACGATCACCATTGGCTGCCCTCCCACGCCATCGAAACCATCCGCACCCTGGGGGAAACCATGCAGAAAATGCGGGACAAGGAAGGGGTTACGGCGGCCTTTGCCGGATCGCCCTATTTGATGGCGCCCCGGGATGAGCAGGTGAACCTGG
>CAZQAM010000239.1:0-3998 GCA_964591355.1 uncultured Oscillospiraceae bacterium | reverse complement strand
ACACCCTATCCTACACTCTTTCCCTACACGACGCTCTTCCGATCTCCAGCAGCACGGCGCACCACGTAGTCCAGATGGCGGAAACGCCGGTGAGCCGGCCGGTGATTACCAGATAAACCAGCGCACCCAGCAGGAGCACGGCGGCAATGATCAGCACCACCGATTTCACAGCGCCGGAAGAAGCGTCCACCGAACCGGAATCCTTCGCGGACAGCGAAGCGTCTACGGCGCCGGTATTGATGAAATAGGCCACATTGGAAGCGGTGTTGAAATTGCTGGTGAGGAAAGACATGGTCAGCGTATTCCCACTGACGGTGGCGGAAGACAATTGCTCCCCGTCAATATACGCGGTCAGGAAACTGACACCGGCTTCCTCCGCCTTTTTCGCGCCCTCCTCCGTCAGGGCAGCGTTCACCAGGTAAGAGGTCTGGGTGCTGTTGACGGTGATCGTGGCGCCGGAAAGATCCTTATCGGTGAGCACCGATGTGCCTTCCGTGTTCATGAAGTCAAAGTGCCCCGGCCGGGTAGCCAGCGTCAGGGCGCTTTCCAGCCGGCTGGCGTCCATCCTGCGCAGCTCCAGGCGAATCGAGCCATCCTGCGCTTCCACCGACCTGTCGGTTTCGCCGATGCCGTCCAGACGGGCGTTCATCACCTTTGCCACATCCTCCGTCGTCACGCCTTCCTGGGGAACGACTGCAAATTCCGTATAAGTTCCGCCGCCCAGCGCCCGGTTCAGGGGCAGGGATGCGGGCCAGTTTGCGCTGCTGACGGGCACCCAGGGCAGCAGGATATTGACGCCCTCGCTGTCCAGCTTCATGCCATTCAGGCCCAGGACAGACACAAACACCGTCAGCGCGCACAAAATCACCAGGCAGATCAGGCCCTTCGTTCTGGAACTGATGGGTTTGCGGTTGTTGGTTTTCTTGGCCATGTTGATCTCTTCCTCTCATCTGCAGATGGTCTTATTCCGATGCGGATCCCGCATGTGAAATCCCTTGATACACCGATACATTATACGCGTATTTCCCATTGCCGTCAAGGTCTATGCGTTCATGCGGGAAGAAAAACCTGCGGCCGCGCATCAGGCGCGCCTGTCTTCACCAGGGATCCTGCCACAAGGCGCGCTTCCTTTCCAGCATTTCCGCTTCCCTTTCGATATACTGGCCGATATCGCTGACGTTGGGGGCCCGCTCGATGCGCCCGATGCCAGGATCCACCCGCTTGCTGATGGCCCCCGCTCCCGCCGCGAACACGTGGCCTGTTTCCTCCATCATATCGATGTTGTATACGCATTCGTGCCCCGGCAGGGCATAGCCCACGTTCTCCAGATTGCCCGCCATGTTTTTCTGGCGGTACAGGTAATAGGGGCGCATGCCCATTTGGGCCGCTACCCGCCGCCCGGCCTCCACCATTTCTTCCGCCATGCCGCCGTCGGGCAGCTGGGCTTCCCACAAATGCAGCAGGCTGCTGCGCTTGATGGCCAGGGTATGCACCGTCAGGCTTTCGGGGCGCATTTGCCTGATCCACTGCAGGGTCTGCCGGAACATGCCGGGGTTTTCCCCCGGCAGCCCGGCGATCACATCCATGTTGATATGCCGGAACCCGGCCTTACGGGCCAGGGCATAGGCTTTTTCGGTCTGCTCCGCGGTGTGCCTGCGGCCGATCCGGGACAGGGTTTCATCATGCATGGTTTGGGGGTTCACCGAGATCCGGGTCGCCCCGTGATCCCGGATCACGGCCAGCTTTTCTTTATCGATGGTATCGGGCCGCCCGGCTTCCACCGTCGCTTCCCGGGCCCGGTCAATGAAGGGCTGCGCCGCGGCAAGCACCCTGTCCAGAAGATCGGCAGGCAGGGAGGTAGGCGTGCCGCCGCCCATATAAAACGCCCGGGGCGTCAAATCTTTTTCCTCCATCAGGCGCAGGGTTCCCCGGATCTCCTTCTCCAGCGCTTCCGTATACGGCGCTAAAAGATGGCCGTCTCCCACTTCGCCGCTGAGAAAGGAGCAATACGCGCACCGGGACACGCAGAAAGGAATGCCCACGTACAGATCAGCCTCGTTTTTCCCGGGGAGGGCGATCTCCCGCTGCACGCCGACGATCTCCCGAAGCAGCGCCGCTTTGTCCGACCGCACGTCAAACCTATCGGCTGTTTCCCGCGCAGCTTCCTCCAGCGTCAATCCCCGGCCCATGCCCTCATACAGAAGCCGGGTCGGGCGGATGCCGGTCAGGGATCCCCAGGGAGGCGTACGGCCGGTGACCGCTTTCATCACATCATAGAGCGTCTGCTTGCTCAGGCGCTTGTGATACCGTTTTTCCAGCAGGGGATCCGGGCTGATGGCGGCGCTTCTTTCCGCACGGCCGGCAAGGCTTCCTTCCATGGTCATGGTGCAGAAGCGGATGTTCCCCTCCGTCCTTTCCCTATGGGTGACCGTCACTTCTCCTCCGCCCTCATTGACCGAAAGCTCGATGGCGCCCCAGAAAACGCGCAGCACATCGGCCAGGTCGTTGGAAAAAGACGCCGTGGGCGTAAAAAGACTGACCTTCACCTGTTTCCTCCCCTTTCCCGGGAAAGACTGCTCACTTCCCCGTGGCCGGGATACACCGTCAGATCCTCCTCCAGGCGCATCAGCCGCCGCAGGGATCCGATCAATGTCCTTAGATCACCCCCCGGGAAATCCGTGCGCCCGTAGCCGTGGGCAAACAGGGTGTCCCCGGTAAAGAGCGCATTCCCGATCCGGTAGCATACGCCGCCGGGCGTGTGCCCCGGGGTATGCAGAACGGCAATATCCAGCCCCGCTATATGCAGAAGGCTGCCCTCCTGCACGAAATCCGTGGCCATGGGCCGGGGCGCCGTATCCCCCATCTCATCGCCCACACTCCAGTGGGGGTCCCGCAGCATGATTTCGTCGGCCGGATGGATATAGATGGGGATACCGGCAAAATCCTTCAGCGCGCCGGTATGGTCGAAATGCCCGTGGGTCAGCAGCACCGCCTCTGGTTTTCTGTCGCCCAGGGCAGAAAAGATCTTTTCCCCGTCTCCGCCGGGATCGATGATCACCGCGCTGCCTGTTTCGGAAACGATATAACAGTTGGTATCGATGGGACCCACCGTCAGCCTGTCGATTTTCATCATATCTTCCTCAGAATTGTTTCCTGCTGTCCAGCAGAATGGTCACCGGGCCGTCATTGACCAGGTGCACCATCATATGGGTGCGGAACACGCCGTTTTCCACCGGCGTCCCCAGCTTTCTCATTTCCCCGCAGGTGACTTCGTAGAGCCTGTTGGCTTCCTCCGGCGCTTCCGCCCGGGTAAAGCCAGGCCTGTTCTGCCCCCTGGCGTCGCCAAGCAGGGTAAACTGGCTCACGCACAGGACGCCGCCCTTCACCTGCTGCACGGACAGATTCATTTTGTCATTTTCATCTTCAAAAACGCGCAGCTTTACGATCTTGCCCGCCATATACCGGGCGTCCGCTTCCGTGTCCCCCGCTTCCACGCCCAGCAGCACGCACAGGCCTTTCCCGATCCGGCCCGTTTCTTTTCCATCCACCGTAACGAAAGCTTCCGAAACCCTTTGCACCACAGCCCGCATGGGTCATTCCTCCAGCAAACCTTTGTTTTTCATCAGCGCTTCCGCCACCCTTAGCCCGTCCACCGCCGCGCTCATGATCCCCCCGGCATACCCTGCGCCCTCTCCGCAGGGATAAAGCCCGGCGATATTGCTTTCATACCGGCTGTCCCGGAGCAGACGCACAGGGCAGGAGGAGCGGCTCTCCACCGCGGTCAATACGGCGTCCGGCATGGCAAAGCCCTTCAGCTGCCTGTCAAAAACACCCAGCGCCTGACGGATGCCCTGACAGGCGAAATCCGGCAGCACCGCCCGCAGATCCGCGCAGACGACGCCGGGGCGGTAGGTGGGCCTGACCCGGCCCAGGGCTTTGGTTTCCCTGCCTAGATCGGAAGAGCACACGTCTGAACTCCAGTCACGAGATTCCATCTC
>CAZQAM010000238.1:0-4004 GCA_964591355.1 uncultured Oscillospiraceae bacterium | reverse complement strand
AGATGGAATCTCGTGACTGGAGTTCAGACGTGTGCTCTTCCGATCTGGTGGGGCTTTCCGACCGGATGCAGCATTATCCCAACCAGCTCTCCGGCGGCCAGCAGCAGCGGGTGGCTATCGCCCGGGCGCTGGTGGGCAATCCCTCCATCCTGCTGGCTGACGAACCCACCGGCGCCCTGGATCAAAAGACCGGCCGGCAGGTGATGGCCCTGTTCCGGGAGCTCAACGACGAGGGCCGCACCGTGATCATGATCACCCACGATATGAACATCGCCGCCAACGCCCGCCGGGTGGTGCACATCATCGACGGAGAGCTCACCGAGGGAGAGGGGATCCTCTCTGACGGCGGCGCTCAGGAAGGAGGCGAAGGTCTCCATGATTAAAAAAATCCGGGGTACCCTGGTGATGCTCAAGGAGTGCTTCTCCATGAGCCTGCGCAACATCCTGAACAACCGGGTGCGCTCCTTCCTCACGGTGCTGGGCATCCTCATCGGCGTCACCGCCGTTATCGCCCTGATCACCACCGTTTCCGGCTTTTCCGGCACCCTGTCCTCCTCCTTTCTCAGCATGGGCGCCGGCACCCTCACGGTATCCGTCACCGGCAGCGACCTGAAAAGCGGCCTGGACGCCAATGACCTCAAGGCCCTGGCGGAGGAAATGGACATCGTGGAGGGCGTCACCCCCACGGTGAATTTCCGCACCCGGGTGGCCCGGGGGGGAGAATATGAAACCAACATCACCGTTTCCGGCAAAAACGCCTATTATTTCTACCGCAACAAGGACACCGTGGCCCGGGGAAGAAAGCTGAATATCGTGGACGAGGACAACATGTCCCCCGTTTGCATCATCAGCCAGGATATGGTGGATACGTTCTTTTTCGGGGTGGACCCGGTGGGCAACACCCTCCACATCAACGGCATCCCCTTCCTGGTGGTGGGGCTGCTGAGCGATTCTTCCTCCGAATCCCTGGTGCAGCTGCTCAGCGGCAACGCCGATATCTTCATTCCCTACACCACCGCCCTGAAGATGAACAGCGCCAATGTGGTCACCTCCTTTACCGTGTACCTCCACGACGGGATCGATTCGGAAGAGGCCAGCAGCCGCCTGGAGGAGAAGCTGGATGCCATGTTTTCCTATGAGGAAGACTGCTTCACCATCACCACCATGTCCAGTATTGAGGACACCATGAACTCCATGATGTCCATGGTGAGCACCCTGCTTGCCGGCATCGCCTCCATCGCGCTGGTGGTGGGCGGCATCGGCATCATGAATATGATGCTCACCACCGTCACCGAGCGCACCATGGAAATCGGCCTCAAGAAAGCGCTGGGGGCCATCCCCTGGCAGATCCAGATTCAGTTCCTCATCGAATCCTTCCTTCTGTCCCTCATCGGCGGCGTGATCGGGGTGCTCCTGGGGCTGGCGCTTTCCTTTGCCCTCTGCCAGGTCATGGGCATGAATTTCGTGCTGTCCACCAGCGCCATCGTGCTGGGCGTCTCCTTCTCCGCCGCGGTGGGCATCATTTTCGGCTGGGCCCCGGCCCGGAAAGCCAGCAAGCTGAACCCCATCGACGCCCTTAGGGCCATGTGATGCATCCCGATTCCCGAAATCCGCTTTCCGCCGCTTCGGAAAGCCTGCGATAAACTGCCCCGAAAAATAAAAGGAGGAAATCCCATGAAAAAGATCCTTGCCGTCCTGACCGCGCTGCTCCTTGTCTTGGCCGCCCTCCCCGCCCTGGCGGACTCCGTCACCGTGAACGGTACGGTGGTTTCCACGGAGAGCACCGTCATCACCGCGCCCATCGGCGGCACGGTGGAAACCCTGCTGACCCGGGTAGGCGCCCGCGTCGCCGAAGGGGACGCCCTGGCCGCGCTGAAAACCACGGTGGTCTACGCCCAGGAAAACGGCGTGGTGCGTTTGTTCGGCCGCGCCGGGGACAATACCGAGACCGTGGCCGCCCGCTTCGGCGCCGTGGCGTATGTGGAGCCCGCCTACAGCCACACCATTTCCGCCAGCACCCGGCAGGCCTATGACGCGGAGGCGAACCGCATCATCCATCCCGGCGAAAAGGTCTACCTGCGGGCCTACAGCGACATCAAAAAAGTGGGCCGCGGCACAGTGACCCTGGTTTCCGGCACGTCCTTTACCGTGGAGATCACCGAAGGCTCCTTCTCCACCGGCGATCTGGTGAACGTATTCCGCAAAAGCTCCTATGAGTCCGCCTCCCGCCTGGGCCGGGGCTCCGTGGCGCACACCGATCCCAAGGCGTATACCGGCGAAGGCAGCATCGTGCGCTTCCTGGTGACAAGCGGCCAGGATGTGCAGCGGGGCGACGCCCTGTTTGAAACCCTCTCCGGGGAATTTGACCAGCTGAAAATGAGCGGCACCGACATCGTTTCTTCCGCCGCCGGCATCGTGGCCAGCCTGTCCGTCACCCCGGGCACCGCAATTGAAAAGGGCGCCGCCGCCGCGGAGATTTATCCGGACAGCGCCATGCGCGTCGAAGCCTCCGTGTCCGAAACCAACCTGCGCTCCCTGACGCCGGGCACCAAGGTATCGGTGGAATTCCCCTACCTGCAGGAAAATACCGTAACCGTGGAAGGCACGGTGGAGCGCATTTCCTTCCTGGCCGATGGCACCAATCCCGACGCCAATGAAGAAGAAACCTCCTCCGACGAGGCCTACTACCTGGCGTATATCGCCTTTGAGCCGGTGGAAAACATCCGCTACGGCATGAGCGCCGTGATCACCACCGAGACGGAAGCCGCTATGGAAACGGAAGAAGCACCGGCAGAGGAAGAAGCGGAAGAAACTGGGGAGGAAGAAGCGGAAGCGCTCCCTGCCGATGAAGCGCAGCCGTAAAAAATCGCCGTTGCCAGGACCTTTGGTTTCCTGTATAATAGGAGGGCGGCCCGGCCGCCCTCATTTTTTGCCGAAAGAGGCTGACTTTCATGAAAAAGCTCCGCTCCCTGCTGTGTCTGCTCCTGCTGCTGGCAGTCCTTTTGCCCGCCGGAGCGGAAAATGCCGGCCCCTCCGCGGAAGCGCAGGCGAATGAAACGATTCTGCCCGATCAGGAACCGCTGCCTTCCCAGCCCTGGGAGAACGGGCCCTTCCTGGCCCCCGGCTCCGAGCCCGTGTGGACAGAAAACAGCTATACCAGCGAAAACATCGCCATTACCATCACCGCCCGGCGGGTGGAGATCCCGGTGAGCGCAAAAGTGACCCAGAAAAGCGATGTGTTTATCGCCGATATCCGCATCCGCACCCTGGACTGCTTTCAGCGCGCCTACCCCGGCAAGAAATGGAAATCCACCACTCAGCCCATCACTACCCTGAGCGAAAACAGCAAAGCCATCCTCTCCATGAGCGGCGACAGTGCCAATAACCTCACCGCCGGCTGGGTCATCATCAACGGCGTCATCGCCCGGGACGGCAGCAAAAAAGGCAACCGCACCCGGGATCTGGGCGTTCTTTACGCAACCGGCGAACTGGTTACCATTCCGGCGAAGGAATTCAGCAGCGAGAAAATCAAGCAGGCAGCGGAGGCAGGGGAGATCTGGCAATTGTTCCTTTTCGGCCCCCGGCTGCTGGACGACGAAGGCCATGCCATGACCAAATTCAATTCCAACGTGGGCCCGGTGAATCCCCGGTCCGTCATCGGCTATTACGAGCCGGGACATTACTGCTTCGTGCAGGTGGACGGGCGGCAGACCAAGAGCCAGCTGGAAAATGGAAAAAAGAACAAGGGCCTGACGCTGAAAAACCTTTCCAAACTGATGGAAGAACTGGGCTGCAAGGCCGCTTACAACCTGGACGGCGGCCGCACCTCTCAGATGTATTTCGGCGGCAAGGTCATTTCCTCGCCCCAGAACGGCGGGCGCCGGCTGGGGGATATCGTGCTGATCCGGGAGCCGTAGTTTTCGGGAGAACAAAGGAATGGACCGGGGCGTGGTCGTTGGGGGCCGGAAGGGTACCCGAAAGGGGAGCCTGTTTGGCCGGGGAGC
>CAZQAM010000237.1:0-4029 GCA_964591355.1 uncultured Oscillospiraceae bacterium | reverse complement strand
GCGGCTTTGTCACCGGCGGGCAGACCAGCGGCGAAATCTGGACCCCCAAGGGCGACGTATCCAAAAGGCTGGGAAGGAAAAACCAGGAGCACTGCACGGTGTACAACATGATGCGCCTGGCCGATTTCCTCTTCCAGTGGACCAAAGACCCCCTCTACGGCGATTACATCGAGCGCAACCTTTACAACGGCATCATGGCCCAGGGCTATTACCGCTGGCGGGGCACCAACGGCTATCTCCCCACCCACCCGGACAGGGGGCTCATCGCCTATTTCATGCCGCTCCATGGCGGCGACCGCAAGGGCTGGGGCACGGAGACCACCGATTTCTTCTGCTGCCACGGCACGCTTTTGCAGGCTAACGCCGCCCATAACAAGTACATTTATTATCAGGACGGAAACGACGTGTACGTCTGCCAGTTCTTCGACAGCGACGCCGAAATCGAGCTGGACGGGCAGAAGGTGACGCTGCGTCAGCGCATCGACCGGCAGACCGGCTCCTTCCACCTGTCCAGCGATTCCGCGGGCAAACAGCGCATCGGGGAAGTCACCTCCAAGGTGATCCACCACCCGGAAAGCCTGCGGGTCAATTTCCAGGTGATCGCGGACAGGCCGGTTCATTTGAAGCTCCACGTGCGCCTGCCTGCCTGGGCCGGCCAGGGGGACACCCGCTTCATCTCCCCCGAAAACGAGATCTGGCAGCCCGGTGACACATGGACGCTGGATCTGCCCCGGTTCATCCATTGCGAACCCATGACCGGCGATCCCAGCCGCATCGCTTACCTCTACGGCCCCATCGTGCTGGCCGGGCTCACCGACGCGGAAACCACCCTGCACGCGGATCCGGCGCATCCGGAAAAGGCGCTGACCCGGGTCAACGAGCGGGAATGGGGCTATTGGACCGAAGAATTCCTCACCACCACCGAGGAGAAGGCCATTTCCTTCCTTCCGCTCTACCAGATCGGCTATGAAAACTATGCGGTATACTTCCGCATCGCAAAGCCCTGACCGCCGGGGAAAGGCCCCGGCTCCCGCTCTGCCGGCGCAGCTTGATTTTAAGGGGGACACGCCATGATTTCCAACGAATGGAAAGTCGAATTTGCCAGCCGTTTCCGCTGCCATGGAGAGGAATTGACGCGGCTGTACAACGATTTGTATCATTTTGACACCCGGGCCTGTGAGGATTTGATCAGCCTCCTCTACCGCGCCTATGAGCAGCGGCCGGACCGCCTCAAACAATTGGACCGGGAAAGGGAGGATGACCCGGACTGGTACAAAGACCGCGGCATAACGGGGATGCAGTTGAATGCGCGCTCCTTCGCGGGCACCCTGAAGGGCGTCCGGGAAAAGCTGGATTACATCAGCGACTGCGGCGTGAACTACCTGCATTTCATGCCCCTGCTGGAAAGCCCCAAAGGCCGCAGCGACGGGGGCTACGCCGTCAGCGATTTCAGGGTGGTGCAGCCCGAGCTGGGCACCATGGAGGATTTTTACGCTCTGACCTGCGCCTGCCACGACCGGGGCATCGCCGTTTGCCTGGATTTTGTGATGAACCACACCAGCGAGGATCATGAATGGGCCCGGCGCGCCCGGGCGGGGGAAAGCGCCTATCAGAAATACTATTTCCTCTATGATACCTGGGATCTTCCCAGCGCCTATGAGCAGACCATGCCTCAGGTGTTCCCCGTCACCGCGCCGGGCAATTTCACCTGGTGCGAGGAAGCGCAGAAAGTGGTCATGACCACCTTCTATCCCTATCAGTGGGATCTCAATTACGCCAATCCCCGGGTGTTCAACGAAATGACCGCCAATCTGCTTTTCCTGTGCAACCAGGGCGTCGACGTCATCCGCCTGGACGCGGTGCCCTATATCTGGAAGGCCCTGGGCACTTCCTGCCGGAACCTTCCGCAGGTGCACACCCTGACGCGCATGATGCGCATGATTTGCGAGATCGTGTGCCCCGGCACCCTGCTGCTGGGCGAGGTGGTGATGGAGCCCAGCAAAATAACGCCCTATTTCGGCACCGCCGAAAAGCCGGAATGCCATATGCTCTACAACGTGACCACCATGGCCACCGTGTGGCATACCGTGGCTTCCCGGGATGTGCGGCTGCTGGCGCACCAATTGGAGCAGGTCTTTGCCCTGCCCCGCCAGGATATTTTCCTCAATTACCTGCGCTGCCACGACGATATCGGCTGGGGCCTGGATTACGGCTATCTGACGCACCTGGGCCAGCAGGAATTTTTCCACAAACAATACCTGAACGATTATTTCACCGGCAAATGGCCCGGCAGCACTTCCCGGGGCGAACTGTACAACAACGATCCCCGGCTGGGGGACGCCCGCCTCTGCGGCACCACCGCTTCCCTGTGCGGCATCGAATACGCCCGGGAAAAGGGCGACCAAAAGGCCCTGGATCTGGCATTGCGGCTGGATGAAACGCTGCACGCTTTCCTGTTCACCTTAAGCGGCGTGCCCGTTTTGTACAGCGGCGACGAGATCGCCCAGGAAAACGATCCTTCCTATCACCTGGACCCCCTGAAAAAGGAGGACAGCCGCTATCTGCACCGGGGAGACATGGATTGGGACAAAGCCGCCCTGCGCATGGATCCCGCCACGGCGGAGGGCCGCCTCTTTGCCGCCATCCGTCGCCTGGAAATCCTGCGGGGAAAGCTGGAAGTGTTCGGCGCCGGGGCCGACGCCTGGGTGGTGAATACCGGCAACGACCATATCCTGGGCATCGGACGGCACTGCCCGGGAGAAAAGCTGCTGGCCCTGTTCAATTTTTCCGATGGGGAGGAAACCGCCTGGGTAAGGGATCTGACGCCGTATCTGAACCTGATCACCGGGGAAGAGAGGGACGCGGGGGCCGTGCTCCTGCCGCCCCGGGGCTTTCTGTGGCTGTTTCAGAAAACCGGGGAAAAATAACAGCGCACGCGCGCGCCCGGTCTCTTGACGGAAGGCCTGTCCGGGTGTATTGTATCTGTGCGGTTCCACCGACAAAGCAAAAAGGAAGACGAAACAATGAGCGAATGCACCCATGACTGCTCCTCCTGCGGCCTCAACTGCCCCAGCCGGGAGCAGCAAAGCCTGCTGGAAAAACCCCATGCGGGCACGAATATCAAAAAAGTCATTGCTGTCATGAGCGGCAAAGGCGGCGTGGGCAAATCCATGGTAACGGCGCTGCTGGCCGTCATGGCCCAGCGGGCCGGCTATAAAACCGCCATTCTCGACGCCGATATCACCGGCCCCTCCATCCCCAAGGCCTTCGGCATCACCGACAAGGCCATGGGCAACGAAGAGGGCATCCTCCCGGCCGTCAGCCGCACGGGCATTAAAATGATGAGCGTGAACCTGCTGCTGGAAGAGGACAACGCTCCCGTTGTATGGCGCGGCCCCATCATTGCCGGTACGGTGAAACAGTTCTGGACCGATGTGATGTGGGGCGATATCGACATCATGTTCATCGATATGCCCCCGGGAACTGGCGATGTGCCCCTGACTGTCTTCCAGTCTGTGCCGGTGGACAGCGCCGTGGTGGTGACCACGCCCCAGGCCCTGGTGGGCATGATCGTGGAAAAGGCCATCAATATGGCCGGCATGATGAATATTCCCGTGGCCGGCCTCATTGAAAACATGAGCTACGCCCTCTGCCCCGACTGCGGCAGCCGCGTGCCGGTTTTCGGCGAAAGCCACGCCGCTGAAACGGCGGAGCGCTTCGGCATCCCCCTGCTGGCCCAGCTGCCGATCCAGATGAAGCTGGCCGCCGCCTGCGACAGCGGGCTCATCGAGCTGTTCGAGGGCGACTGGCTGGACGACGCCATCCGGAAGATCCTGGGGTAATACGATTGCGGGAGCTTTCCCTGGGGCCTCCGCGGCCCCAAACCCCGCGCCAGGAGATTTCATCTCCCGGATTCATACACAAATTAGTATTGTTGCATAATAATACATGCCAATGCATGTGCAATTTATGGTAATCTTTACTAATGTGTACAAATAAGTGTTAATCTCATTGTGGCATAGTGGTGGC
>CAZQAM010000236.1:0-4031 GCA_964591355.1 uncultured Oscillospiraceae bacterium | reverse complement strand
CACGACGCACTTCCGAACTTCAGCCCTCTTCGCAGCCCCGGGCAGATCTCCCGCCGCATAAAAAAAACGCCCGCCGCCCCCAGGGCAGTGCCTGCAAAAGGGATCAGGATCCCCGATATGATTTCACCCTTCATATACGCCCCTCCGTCCGCCGCATGGTTCCGCTTTCATCCTATGATGAAAAGGCCCGCGGGTGCCTGGCCCCCGGGAAGCGGGGCAGGAAGGCGGCGTTATTTCCCATTGACTTTGTGGGTTGATTGTGTTACGATACCTGCGTCATCCCAGACAAAAATGTTTTCCGGCATGAGCGCCAAAAAGGAGGGTCTGCCATGAAAAAATGCTTTCTTCTGCTCGTGACGCTGCTTTTTTCCATTCTGTCCGTTGCTGCTCTGGCTGAAGGCGCGGAACCCGATCTGCTGGAACGCATCCGGCAGCGGGGCACCCTGGTGATCGCCACGGAAGGGAACTGGTCCCCCTGGACGTATCACGATGAAAACGACGTGCTCACCGGCTTTGATATCGAAATCGGCACGCTGATCGCCGAAAAGCTGGGCGTGACACCCGATTTCAAGGAAACCGCCTGGGGCTCTATCCTGGCGGGCGTGGATTCCGGCCGTTTTGATCTGGCCTGCAACGGCGTGGGCTACCTCCCGGAGCGGGCTGAAAAATACACCTTCTCCGATCCCTATGTTTATACGGAAGCCGTGCTGGTGGTCAACAGCGCCAACGAGGATATCCACGCCATCGAGGACCTGGCGGGCCGCACCACCGCCAATTCCCCCGACTCCACCTATGCCCTGCGGGCCGAAGCGGCCGGGGCGGAAGTGAAGTATGTGGACACCCTGAGCGAAACCATGATCATGGTGGAGCAGGGCCGGGTGGACGCCACCATCAACGCGAAGGGCTCCGTGGAGGATTACCTGCGGGAGCATCCCGACGCCCCCATCAAGATCGTGCTCACTGTAACCGGTGAATCGGTCCATATCCCCATGCAAAAAACGGAGGACACCGCTTCCCTGGCCGCGGCCGTCAACGCCGTTCTGCAGGAAGCCCGGGAAAACGGCACCCTGTCCGAACTGAGCGTGAAATACTTCGGCGTGGATCTGACCCGGCCCCTGTAATTCCTTCCTTTTCCATCAAACGCCGCGAAAGCTTGCTTTTCGCGGCGTTGATGTGTTATGATGAAATTCCTTTCCGAAGCGCCTGCCCGGGCCTTTTCCCCTCAACCAAGGATGGAAGTGATCCCATGAATGAACGCCTGTGGAAAATCCTGCTGGACGCGTTTCCCAAGCTGCTGCGCTACGGCGTGGAAGTGACGCTGCCGCTCACCGTCTTGTCTTTCCTGCTGGCGCTGCTGATCGCGGTGATCGTGGCGCTGATCCAGTATGCCAACGTCCGGATGCTGCAGCAGGTCTGCCGCTTTTATATCTGGGTGGTCCGGGGCACGCCGCTGCTGGTGCAGTTGTACCTGGTCTTTTACGGGCTGCCCAGCGTGGGCATCGTGCTGGACGCGTTTCCCGCGGCGGTGCTGGTATTCGGGTTCAATGAAGGCGCCTATATGGCTGAGTCCATGCGGGGCGCGCTGGAAAGCGTATCTCTGGGGCAGATGGAAGCGGGCTACTGCGTGGGGCTGAATTATCTGCAGATCATGGCCCATGTGGTTTTGCCCCAGGCCTTCCGCACCGCCTTCCCCGCTTTATCGAATTCCCTGATCTCCATGCTCAAGGGCACATCCATGGCCTCCACCATCACGGTGATGGAAATGTTCCGCCAGGCCCAGGTGATCAACGGGCGGGTGTACGAATCCCTGGGGCTGTACGGCGAGGCGGCGCTGATCTATCTGCTGTTCTGCACCTTCCTCACCTTCCTGCAGCACCGGGGCGAAAAACGTTTGGCCAGTTACGGAGGCGTGCGGGCATGATGCTTGAGGTTCATGATGTGCATAAAACTTTCGGCGGCGCCGAAGTGCTCAAGGGCATTTCCCTGCAGGTGGAGAAGGGGGACGTGGTGGCCATCCTGGGGCCCAGCGGCTCCGGGAAAACTACCTTTCTGCGCTGCCTGAACTTCCTGGAGAGGGCGGACAGGGGCAGCATGGTCTTTGACGGCGAGCGCTTCGACCTGCACGCCGCCACCCGGCGGGATATTGCCCGCCTCAGGAAAAAAACGGCGTTCGTGTTCCAGAATTACAACCTGTTTCTGAATAAAACCGTGCTGCAGAATGTGACCCTGGGCCTCACGGTGGGCGCGGGGGTCAAAGGGCCGGCGGCCCGGGAAACCGCCGTGCAGGCGCTGGAAAAGGTGGGCATGGCCGACCGGCTGGACAGCTATCCTTCCCAGCTCTCCGGCGGCCAGCAGCAGCGGGTGGCCATCGCCCGGGCCCTGGCCACCAGCCCGGAAATCATCTATTTTGACGAGCCCACCAGCGCCCTGGACCCGGAGCTCATCGGGGAAGTGCTCTCCGTGATGCGTTTTCTGGCCCAGGAAGGCATGACCATGCTGGTGGTCACCCACGAAATGGAATTTGCCCGCAGCGTATCCAGCCAGGTGCTGTTCATGGAAGGCGGCTGCGTCATCGAAAGCGGCCCTTCCCGGGAGTTTTTCGAGCATCCGAAGCAGGAGCGTTCCCGGGATTTCATCCGCACCATCCTGGAGGCCCGGGCCTAACGCCCGGCGCGGGAATAATAACTGTCGAAATCATATACGGCGGGGGAAACCGCTCTTTGGAGTTGCTTCGCATGGCCTGCGGCGGCTTCACCGCTTGCCCATGCTTTTGCTTCTCAGCCACTGCTCTGCAGCGCGCCGGACGTCTCTTTGAGCCGCCCGGCTGAAGAGCGGTTTCCCCCGCGCCCCTTTCCGAGAAAGCCTTCTTTTTTTGTGTCTCCTCAGCAAATCGGATGAAACAGATTTCGGGAAAATGCACCTTTCCCATTGAAACTGAAATTTACCAACGCTTCATGTTTTTATCAAACTTGCAGATGTATGATTGCTTTAGTTCATCTGCCGATATCCCATAACAGAGCAGAACATCATTATAGTACATGAGAACATCCGCCAATTCTTCAACGAGACAGGCACGAAGACCCTCGTCTTCACAAGCAGTTTTTCCACCGTGTTTCTTGATGATATCTATTACTTCTCCGATTTCTCCAATCATCCAAAGCAGCTTGTTTTGTCCAATTTCAGGAGATATCGTTTCCCATGTATCTTTATACTTATCCTGCAATGCCTTTTGCATTTCAAGCATTTCATTGATTCCAAAGTCTTCCATTGTTTTCACCCCACAAATCCCGATTGGTCTTAAGCATCAAATTGTTGTTTGGTAATGACCACCCGGCCACCACCTTCAGATAATACCACATATCGCTGTTTCCCAAAAGCATAAAAATTCCCGCAAAAAGCCCATCATTCTGGGCTCTGCGGGGAGTATAGCACTATCATGAGGCTGTTCCCTTTTCATCAGCCCACAATTTCCCGGATCATTTCCCAGTCAAAGCAACGGGTATATCCTTCCCGCGGGAATTCGCACCCACGATTCCACGGCCGGTCAAAAACCAGCACCTTTATCTCCGGCAGGCGGTCAAAATACTTAAACGCCAGGGGCGAGTCCTCCACTGCGTAGTCGAATTTCATCCGGTAAAAATCGTCCAGGTCCAGGCAGCATTCATTTTCCTTCCGGTGGATCTCTCGGCCATACTTGTCCAGGAAATAGATTCGGACATCCTGCAGCCCGTGCCGGTCGAGCCACATGCGGGACGGCTCATAGGAGATGAACGGGCGACCGGTGACCACCGACACCTCATGGCCTCTGCGCATCAGTTCGTTGACGGCCGCCGATGCTCCGGATACCTCTTCGAGGGACAGGAGACGCTCTGGTTCGTGGCCTTCGGCAAGCAGCCTCGCGTACTGTTCGTCTGTCAGGCTGAAAGCCTTCTGGAGATTGAAGGACCGCATCTCCTCATAGGGAACAGATCGGAAGCGCGTCGTGTAGGAAAGAGTGTAGGATAGGGTGTAGATCTCGGTGGTCGCCGTAT
>CAZQAM010000235.1:1190-4064 GCA_964591355.1 uncultured Oscillospiraceae bacterium | reverse complement strand
ACACCCTATCCTACACTCTTTCCCTACACGACGCTCTTCCGATCTCCGGGCGCCTCTGCTTTCGCATTTGGCCCTGGGGGAATATGATACATTGCGCCGACAGGGGGACAGGACGCTGTTTCTTGGAAGGCTTGGCACCCTGACCCTGCCCGATCAGATGCTGATGCCTATGGAGGAATGCGCCTTTCGCGTGGGGGACGCGCCCGCTCCCTGCCTGTCTCTGCGGGTGCGGGTCACGCTGAATGCGGGAGAGAAAAAAACGGTGTGCTTTGTCACCCTGTGCCGGGAGGAAGAAAAGGAGCTCAGCCCCCATCTCATGCGATTGCAGCCCTGGCGGGAGGCCTTTGCCCCGGCCTGCGCCCAGGAGCAGATGAACCTGCGGTCTCTTGGGATGGATGCGGGCATGCTGCAGATGTACCAGCAGATCCTGGGAGCCGTCGTATTTACCGGCCAGCCTCACCAGGGGTCTGCGGAGGCCGCGCCGCGGCAGGCCCTGTGGCAGCTGGGCGTGTCGGGCACCTTGCCCGTATGGATGGTTTCTCTGACGGAGGCGGATGAAAAGCTTATCCAAAATGCCCTGCGCTGCCACGCCTGGATGCGGTCCCAGGGGGTGAAAACCGATCTGATCTTCTTTTGCCCACAGGAAGGGCAATACCGCCGGCCCCTTCAGGACGCGGTGAACCACGCGCTTTCCCTGAGCCCTTCCCGGCTTTGCGCGGGCCTGCCCGGCGGCGTCACGGTGGCGTCGGGGGAGAGGGGCCGGCGGGAGGAAGCGGAAAAACTGTGCCGCCTGGTGCTCCGCAGCGGCAGCCCCCTGAAGGAGCAATTGCGATTCCTGGCCCATCCAATGCCGGAAAGAAGCGGCGCCGTGATCTGTCCCCGGCCCGTTTTGCCCGGGAAATGGCGGGACGACAATTCCTTCGGCGGATTTACGGCGAATGGGGATTACGGCATCGTACGGCCCTGCCCAGCCCCGTGGCACAATCTCCTTTGCGGGCCGCAATTTGGCACGCTGGTGTGTGAAACGGGCATTCTCTTTTCCTACGCGGGCAACAGCCGTCTGGGCCGGCTGACCCGGATGAACGGAGACGTGCACCGGGGCGTGCCCGCTGAGGAAATCTACCTGCGGGACGAGGAAGGAGAATTGTATTCCCTCACCATGCCCACCGCCCTGCACAGCCCGGGGGTGACGGAATACCGCTGCCTGTGCGGGAAAGCCTTCAGCGCCCTGACGGTGTTCACCCACGCGGAGGCGGCAAACGGCGTGCGCGCCCTGACGCTTCGCAGCGAGGAGGGGCAGCGGGTGACGGTGTACTGGACGGTGCATTTTTCCATGGGGGAAATGGAAAGCCTGACCCGCTGCCGGGTGCGGGGGGAGATGGCGCTGGCCGGCAACGGGGAAAACGCCGGCGTCGCCTGGGCGGCCTGCCGGGACGCCCGCTGCCGCATCCTGCCGCCGGCTTTGTATTCCCTCTCCGCCCTGGACGGGGAGGAAAGCGGCGGGGGCAGTGTGGCGGTGTTTTCCCTGCCCCTGACTGTGCCGCCCCACGGGAAGCGGCAGGTCACCTTTCTGCTGGGCTTTTCCTCCAATGAAGCGGAGGCCTGGGACCAGGCCGCGCTGCTGATGGAGCAGGACCCGGGGCAGATGGAGCGGGATGTCAGGGCCCTGTGGCAGAAGCGGCTGGGACGCCTTGCGCTGTTTGCCGGGGAGGAAGATATTGAGCGCATGATGAATACCTGGCTGCCCTATCAGGCCCTTGCCGCGCGGCTGCTTGCCCGGATGGGGCCGTATCAGACAGGCGGTGCCGTGGGCTTCCGGGATCAGTTGCAGGATCTATTGATCCTTCTTCATACCGCGCCGGAGGATGCCAGGCGGCATATCCTCCTGTGCGCCGCGCATCAGTTTCCGGAGGGCGATGTGCAGCACTGGTGGCATCCGCCCCGGCGCGGGGTGCGCACCCGGATCAGCGATGATCGGCTGTTTTTGCCCTTTATGACGGCCCGGTATGTGAAAATCACCGGGGATCAGCGCATCTTGCAGGAAAAAGCGCCGTACCTGGAAAGCGCGCCGCTGCTGCCGGGTGAACAGGACCGGTATGAGGAGCCGGCGGCCGGCGCCGGGGAGGAAACACTGCTGCAGCACTGTATGCGGGCCATGGATTCGGTGCGCTTCGGGGTTCACGGCCTGCCGCTGATGGGCGACGGGGACTGGAACGACGGGATGAACCGGGTGGGGGGAGAAAAGGGCGAAAGCGTGTGGCTTGGCTTTTTTCTGATCATCGTGCTCCGGGAATTCATGCCGCTGTGCGATCCGGAAACCAGGGAGCGGTACCAGGCCCTGCGACGGCGGCTCCTGGACGCTGCGGAAAGCGCCTGGACGGGGAAATGGTACTTGAGGGCCTGGTATGACGATGGGAAGCCGCTTGGCGGTCCGGATACGGATCCGCCCCGGATCGATCTCATCAGCCAGGCGTTTGCCGTGCTGGCAGGCGCCCCCCGGGCCCATGCGCGCACGGCGCTGATGCATGCCCTGCGCCGCCTCTATGACCGGGAGGCGGGAATGGTGAAACTGCTGGATCCGCCCTTCACGCCGGAGGAAAAAGCGGGATATATCGGCGCGTACCTGCCCGGCATCCGGGAAAACGGCGGCCAGTATACCCACGCGGTGCCCTGGCTGATCCTGGCGCTGTGCAAGGCGGGGGAATACGAATGGGCCTGGGAGATTTTCCGGGTCACGCTGCCTGTCTGCCATGGGAATACGAGGGGAAAAGCGCTGGTGTACAAAGTGGAGCCCTACGTGACGGCCGGGGACGTGTACGCCGGGGAAAACCGGGGCCGGGGCGGCTGGACCTGGTATACCGGCAGCGCTGCCTG
>CAZQAM010000235.1:0-1180 GCA_964591355.1 uncultured Oscillospiraceae bacterium | reverse complement strand
CACGGCCCTGCTGGGTTTTGAAAAAAAGGGAGATAAAGCCCGCCTGGCCCCCAGCCCCGGCAGTGGGATGGAGGAATTTACGTTGGTGTACCTCTTCGGCGCGTCCCGCTGGCATTTCACCGCGGCCCGGGACGCGGTATTCCCCACCCTGGACGGGGAAAAGCTGACCGACGGGTGGGTGGCATTGACCGACGACGGGAAAACCCATGAGGCCCGGTATCCGCTGAAAGCATAGCGGAAGGAGAGATGGTTTTTTGCAGGGGAATGGACGGGGCGTTCTCTCTTCGAAGCCGAAGAGAGAACCAGAGAAGGCGGCTTTGTGCCATTCCCGCAACAGGTTATAACGAGAAACATCGACGTATCGTCGCTTCCGGGCCGCGCGGTAAAACAAAAAGGCAGGCTGAAACCGAATTCATTTGGTTCTCAGCCTGCTCTTTTGTTTCCTTTTGCCCGGGAGCTGGCTTGCAGCCTTTCAAGCAGCAGGCGCACGCAATTTTATTCTTCGCAAAACCAATCATCGCCGGGATGGGTCCAGGGTACCCTGTGCCCTGGCGCAGGGTTTGGGGCCGCGGAGGCCCCAAGGCTCCCCCGGCTTCTACCTGCATTGCAAAAATTTGGTTCCCCCCTTCCCATTCACGGAAAAACGGAGTATAATGGAATGCGAACAGGAGGGGAACAAATGAGCGAGGAGCAAAGCGCGTGGATCATGCACGGCCTGGATGAAGAAGACCCGCGGCGCGTCTGCACTCCGGATGAGCTGATTGGGAGGATCGGCGAAGTCGGCTTTCTTCCCCTGTTCCGAAACAGCGTGCCGGGGTTTTCCGTGGAGGAAATGACCTTTGGGCCCCACTGGTGGACGGGGGATGAGCGCACCGATCCCTGGGAATGGCGCCGCATCCTGGCCGATGGGGGCCAGGTGGCGTACGGGAAATTTTTTGATAAAAAGGCGGGTTTCATTTCTCTGGACTGGCTGCCGCGATTCAGCAACTGGCGGCGGGACGGCTATGATTTCGACGCTTTGTGGGAGGACGAAAAAGCATCCTTCCGGCAGAAAAAGATCATGGATCTTTTTTTGCAGAAGGAGGAATGGTATTCCTTTGATCTCAGGCGCAAGGCGGGGTTTGGCCCAGGCGGGGAAAAGAATTTCGCAGGGGTGCTCACCGTTCTGATGAGGCGCACG
>CAZQAM010000234.1:1181-4065 GCA_964591355.1 uncultured Oscillospiraceae bacterium | reverse complement strand
ACCCTATCCTACACTCTTTCCCTACACGACGCTCTTCCGATCTCATTTCCGCCGTCATGCCGCTTTCCTGCATTTGCCTGACCACGCTACGCACCGCATTGGCATACAGCCGATAATCCCTGATCAGGGAGATCACTTTCCGCCCCGGAGGCGGCACCGGCAGCCTGCGCTGGGCTTTCAGCACCAGCTGTTCCGTTTCCCGCACTGTCAGATGGGCCTGGGCGGCCTGGCGGGCGATCCGCATCCGGGCCTGTCCGTCCGGCAGCGGAAGCAGCGCCCGGGCGTGCCGTTCGCTGAGCCCTTCCTCCATCAGATAGCGCCGCAGTTCCCCATCCAGCTTCATGAGCCGGATCTTGTTGGACACTGCCGAAACGCTTTTCCCCAGCCTCCGGGCCAGCAGCTCCTGGCTCATGCCCTGGGCCACCAGTTTTTCATAGGCCTCCGCTTCCTCGAAATAATGCAGGTTTTCCCTCTGCACATTTTCGATGAGCGCCAGCAGGGCGCTTTCCCCCTCTGTAACCGACAATACAAACGCGTCGATGTGGGTAAAGCCCAGCATACAGCAGGCCCTGTACCGCCTTTCCCCCATCACGATCTCATACCCGTTGTCCCTGGCGCGGACGGTAATGGGCTGCAGCAGGCCATGCTGGCGAATGGAGGACGCCAGCGCCAGCAGCGCGTAATCGTCGAAGGATTTTCTGGGCTGATCGGGATTGGGCACGATGCTGCCGATGGGCAGCCAGCACACCTGCCTGCCCTGTCCCTCTTTCTCTTCTTTGACTGCGCTCATGATTCTTTCTCCCCCGTCCTCAATCGAGCGCGGCGGAGCGTCGGCCTCCTCCTCCCCCAGAAGGACGCTTGGCTGCCGCCGCGCTCTTACGCTTCTGTTTCTCCGGGCAAAAGAAAACTTCCTGCCGTCTGCAAGGCAGGAAGCGGAAGAATCCATCGACAGAAAAATGATATTTCGCCGGTTTTCCCCGTCACTTTTTGTCCGCTTTCAGCGGACGCTTGGCAGGCATGCCGTTTTTCCTCGGATATTGGGGAACGGTTATGCTCTCTTTATATACAGGCACCAGCAGATGCCGCCCTTCCAGCGCCGGGGAGACCATCTCCCGGAACTCCCCGATTTTTCCTCCCAGCAGGGCCGCCGCGGCCTGCCCGTCGGGCAGTTCCGCTTCCGCCGCCGGGCCTTTCCAGCAAAGGGCGTTTCCACCCACTTTTACGAAAGGCAGCAGATATTCCAGGAGGACGTTCTGCCCCGCCTGAGCCCGGGCGACGGCCAGGTCATTCCTTTCGCGATGCTCAGGCGCACGGCCCAGGGTTTCGGCCCGCTCCTGGATCACTTCCACATTGTCCAGCCGCAGTTCTTCCATGACGGCACGCAAAAAGCCGCATCTTTTGCTCTGCGCTTCCAGCAGCGTCACTTTCATATCCGGCCGCGCGACGGCCAGCGCCAATCCGGGAAAGCCTGCGCCGCTGCCCACGTCGATCAGCCGCGTCCCCAACGCAAAATATGCCGTATCCCTGAGGGGCAGCAGGGAATCCAGGAAATGCCGGGCAGGCGTTTCCTCCCGGGAGACGCTGGTGAGATCCATCCGGGTGTTCCAGTCGGAAAGCATCGCTTCAAACGTTTCCAGCGCCCGCATGCGCTCCCTTTCCACAGGGATCTGCTCCCGGATCAGCAGTTCCGTCAAATTACCCACGGCTGCTTCCCTCCCGCACCGACAGGATCTGCAGCATCACCTTTTCCAGAGAGCCCGCCTCCATCATCCTGCCGCTTTTGACCTCATATTCGGTATCCAGGCAGGCGCTGCACATATCATCCAGTTCCTCCAGGGAATACCGCCGGGCCATGTTCAGGCATTTCCTGACGGCAAAGGGCGGGATGCCCAATTGGGAAGCGATCATGTCCGATGGCGTGCCCTCCGCCGCCATGGCCTTGGCATACTTCATCTGCCGGCACTGCCTGCCCAGCATGGGCAGAAGCGCCAGCCTTTCTTCCCCGTCCCGCAGCAGCGTATCCATTACCTGCATAGCCCGGGCGCTCTGGCCGGCAAGCAGGGCGTCGGTCAGGTCGTAAACTCTGTATTCCGTGGAGCGGATGCAGATATCGTCCACATCCTGCTCAGTCACTTCCATCCGTTCTCCGGTGTAAGCAGCCAGTTTGCCGATCTCATTCTCCAGCAGCGTCAGATCCCGCCCGGCGGAAAACCACAGCCGCTGGCAGGCGGACACGCTGATTTTCTTTCCCTGCCGGGCCAGGGTCCTGGCGATCCACTGGGTCAGCTCCCGGTCATCCAACGGCTCAAAGGAAACGATCACTGCCTTCTTTTTCAGGATATTATACAGTTTCTTTCGCCCGTCCGCTTTGCCCCGGACGAAAAAAACCATGCACACCGTATCGGGCAGATGGCCGAGATATTCATCCAGCCGCTTCACGGCGCTCTCTTCATCGTAATCCCGGCTTTTGTCTCCCTGCAGCATGGCGCAGTCCCGGATCTCAAGAAAGCGTTTGCCGCTGAGGAAAGGCAGCGTTTCCGCCGCGGCGATGAGGGCGTCCGGCGGAGGATCGACGAGCCGCGCGTCGTTCATGGCGGCAAATTCTCCCCCCGCCACCTGCTCCCGCAGGGCCTTCAGGGCGGACTTTTTGGTCAGTTCCTCCCGGCCCTCGAACAGATAGCATGGGGCGATATCGCCCTTTTTCAGCGCCGCAAAAAATTCGGTGTGGTTCATGGCTGCTCCTTTGCGTGAAGATAGGGGGCTATGATTGCCCCGCCGCTGCGCACGGTCACTGTGACCGCGCCCCATTCCGCCGTATTGTACCAGGGAATGCCCCGGCGGCTGAGCCTTTCCAGAAGATCGGGATGCGGCAGCGCGGCGGTAT
>CAZQAM010000234.1:0-1171 GCA_964591355.1 uncultured Oscillospiraceae bacterium | reverse complement strand
CTGCCTGTATTCAGCGCGGCGTCCGGCGTTACCACGGAGAGGAATTCGTCTCCGGTACTGCTTTTGCTGCCGTGATGCGCGATCTTGATCAGATCCGCATCCCGGGCCGCATACATTTCGTAATCCCCGGGGATGTCCGCCGCGGACAGCAGCTTTACGCCGTCCAGATCGCACAGCAGCGCCAGGGAGTACCGGTTTGCATCACGGTTAGGCTGCACGGTGCCGGCTTCAGGCCAGAGGACGGTCAAACCCACCCGGCCTTCCCGAAAAATACCGCCGGCGGCCAGATGCCGGACAGGCACGCCCATCTCCTCCATTTCCCGGATCAGGGAAAGGCAGCTGTCGTCAATTCTTTGCTTCTCGGCGCCTTCCGGGAGCCACACTTCCCCGATGGGCACCCGATTGTCGATCAGCTGCCTGACCCCCTGGCAATGGTCGGCGTGCAGATGGGTCAGCACCAGCACGTCTACTTTTCGGCCTGTGGACAGCAGGCAGGAAGCCAGGTCGCCGCCGTATTTGCCGGCGTCGATGACGAAAGTACTTCTGCTATCCAGGATCAGCGCGCTGTCGGCCTGGCCCATCGCCAATTGAATATACTGCACGTCCCTGCACGCCGTCATGGGCCAGAGAAGAAAGGCCGACGCCAGACAGCACGCGGCCACAAGGACTTTCCTTTTTCCCGGCCAGAGAATATAGCGGGTGGCCAGCGCCAGGGCAAAAGCCACAGCAGCCACGCAGTACCAGGGCAGGAAAGGCACGGAGACCGTGGCGAAAGGAAGCCGCCCCAGGGCCTGCACCGCATGCTCGATCCAGCCGGACACGGCGTTGGCCGGCACCGCCAGCATCTGCCCCGCCGGCAGGCAGACGCAGCCTACGACCAGCACCAGAAGGTAAAAAGGCAGAAGCAGGGCAAAGAGAATGCAGACGACGGGATTCAGCACCAGACCCAGCAGCGACAGCCGGTGGAAAATCTGGATGGTGGGCACGGCAATGCACAGCATGACTGCCGCCGTCGCCGCCATGGACCGCAGGAAACGCCCTCGCAGCCCGCCTCCTCTGCCTTCCAGGGCCGGAAGCAGCGCCGCCAACCCCAGCACCGCGCAGAAAGAAAGCTGAAAGCTGGCTGAAAACAAGTCCAGGGGCCGAAAAACCAGGATCAGCAAAAACGCGG
>CAZQAM010000233.1:0-4070 GCA_964591355.1 uncultured Oscillospiraceae bacterium | reverse complement strand
GACGCGGGCATCGCACAGCGCCTGTAAACAAGCGGTTCATTTATATTTTTAAAAGGAGCGTGCCACCATGGAAAAGAAGCTGGTTTATACCGGAAAGACCAAGAATGTATACGCTTTGGACAACGGGAATTATCTGCTCAAATTTAAGGATGACTGCACCGGCAAGGACGGCGTGTTCGATCCCGGCGAAAACTCCGTGGGCCTCACCATTGACGGCGTGGGCGATGTGAACCTGCGCATGAGCATCTATTTCTTTGAAAAGGTCAACGCCGCCGGCATCAAGACCCATTTCGTCAGCGCCAACCTGGAGGACACCACCATGGAAGTGCTGCCCGCGAAGGTGTTCGGCCACGGCCTGGAAGTGATCTGCCGCCACAAGGCTGTGGGCAGCTTCTTCCGCCGCTACGGCGATTATATTGAGGAAGGCGCCGATCTGCCCGCTTACGTGGAAATGACCTTCAAGGACGACGCCAAGGGCGATCCGCTGGTCACCAAGGACGGCCTGATCGTATTGGGCGTCATGACCGGCGAACAGTACGACAAGATCAAGGAAATGACAAAGCAGATCACGAAGATCGTGGCGGACGACATGAAGGAAAAGGGCCTGGTGCTCTACGATATCAAATTTGAATTCGGCTACGATAAGGACGGCGGCGTGATGCTCATTGACGAGATCGCCTCCGGCAATATGCGGGTGTACAAGGACGGCGCGTACGTGGATCCCATGATGCTGTCCAGGCTGTTCTTCGCCTGATCCAATTCGACTGAGGAGGATATTGATCCGTGGGCGGTTTTTTCGGCATCACCTCCAGGCAGGAATGCCTGGCCGACGTGTTTTTCGGCGTGGATTACCATTCCCATCTGGGCACAAAGCGGGGCGGCCTTGCAGCCTGGGACAGCCGCCTCGGGCTGCAGCGGCAGATCCATAACATCGAAAACGCACCCTTCCGCACCCGCTTTGAGCATGTGCTGGAGGAAATGCGGGGCACCAGCGCCATCGGCTGCATCAGCGATACCGATCCCCAGCCCCTGGCCATCCGCTCCCGCCTGGGAAATTACGCCATCGCCATGGTGGGCGTGATTAACAACGCCGAAAGCCTGATCAAGCATTATCTATCCCGCCCGGGCAGCTATTTCGACGCTATGGCGGGGGGAAGGGTCAACAGCATCGACCTGCTCTCCGCTCTGATCAATCAGAAAAAGACCTTTGAGGAAGGCATCCGCTTTGCCAACGAGCATATCGAAGGCACCGCTTCCATCCTGATCCTGCTGGAGGACGGCTCCCTCATCGCGGCCCGGGACAGGGTGGGGAGGCTGCCGGTGCACCTGGGAAAAAACGAAAACGGATACGCGGTGTCCTTCGAATCCTTTGCCTATGAAAAGCTGGGCTACGAGGACGCGGGGGAGCTGGGGCCCGGTGAAATCGTGCGCGTCACGCCGGACGGCGCTCAAAGACTGGCCGCCCCGGGAAAGAAAAAACGTATCTGTTCCTTCCTGTGGAGCTATTACGGCTATCCCACCTCCACCTATGAGGGCGTCAATGTGGAAGCCATGCGCTACCGCAACGGCGCCATCATGGCGCTGAACGACCGGGTGAACCGCCCTGGGGAAACGGAGCAGATCGATTACGTGGGCGGCGTGCCAGATTCCGGCACGCCCCATGCCATCGGCTATGCCAATCAGAGCGGCAGGCAGTATGCCCGGGCGTTCATCAAATACACGCCCACCTGGTCCCGCTCCTTCATGCCGGCCAACCAGACCACCCGCAACCGCATCGCAAAAATGAAGCAGATCCCGGTGCATGAACTGATCCAGGGCAAAAACCTGCTGTTTGTGGATGATTCCATCGTGCGGGGCACGCAGCTGAAGGAAACGGTGGATTTCCTCTATGAGAACGGCGCCAAATCGGTGCATATCCGCTCCGCCTGCCCGCCCATCCTCTTTGCCTGCAAGTACCTGAATTTCTCCCGCTCCAACAGCGACATGGATCTGCTTGCCCGGCAGATCATTGTGGAACTGGAAGGGGAGGAAGGGCTCAACCATCTGCAGGAATACAGCGATGGCGCCACCCAGCGGGGGCAGAACCTTCGGCGGGCCATCTGCGCCAAAATGCATTTTTCTTCCCTGGAATTCCAGACGCTGGAGGGCGTGATTTCGGCCATCGGCCTGCCGGCGTGCGAACTGTGCACTTATTGCTGGAACGGAAAGGAGTAAGGCGGCATGAACCAATCCCATTCTGCGTCCTACGCGGCGGCGGGGGTCAACATCGAAGCGGGGTACGAGGGCGTCCGGCGGATGAAGGCCCACGTGGAGCGCACCTTCATTCCCGGCGTGGTATCGGGCATCGGCGGCTTCGGCGGCCTGTTCGCGCCGGATCTTTCCGGGATGAAAGAGCCGGTGCTGGTATCCGGCACCGATGGGGTGGGCACCAAGCAGCGCATTGCGCAGTTGATGGACCGGCACGATACCGTGGGCATTGACTGCGTGGCCATGTGCGTCAACGATATCATCTGCTGCGGCGCGAAACCCCTGTTTTTCCTGGATTACATCGCCATCGGCAAAAACGATCCCGCCAAGGTGGAGAGCCTGGTCAAGGGCGTGGCGGAAGGCTGCGTGCAGGCAGGCTGCGCGCTGATCGGCGGGGAAACGGCGGAGCATCCCGGCACCATGCAGCCGGAGGATTACGATCTGGCCGGCTTTTCCGTGGGGATCGCGGACCGGGATAAGCTGCTGGACAACGGCCGCATGCAGCCCGGCGACGTGATCCTTGCCCTTTCCTCCTCCGGCGTGCATTCCAACGGGTTTTCCCTGGTGCGCAAGGTGTTTGATATCGAGCATGCCGATCTGGGGCAGGTGGTCCCGGAGATGGGAAAACCCCTGGGGGAGGCGCTGCTCACCCCCACGAAAATCTATGTGAAGCCGGTGCTTTCCGCGCTGTCCCAGGCGGATATCCGCGGCATCAGCCATATCACCGGCGGCGGCTTCTATGAGAATATTCCCCGCTCCATCCCCGACGGGCTGGGAGCGAAAATCGAAAAGAGCGCCGTGCGCATCCCGGAAATCTTCCGCCTGATCGAAAAGCGGGGCGGTATTCCGGAAAGGGATATGTTCAATACCTTCAATATGGGCGTGGGCATGAGCCTCATCGTCAGCAAAAAGGACGCGGATAAGGCGCTGCGGGTGCTGGCGGAACAGGGGGAAGAAGCCTATGTGATCGGCGAAATCATCAGGAGTGCGGAGAAGATCGAGATATGCTGAAAAAACTCATGCCCGGCGTATCTGCCGGTATCCTGATCTCCCTGGGCGGCGCGGTGTTCCTGGGCTGCGCGGGCGGCCAGCCCTATGACCGGTATGTGGGAGCGGTGCTGTTTTCCGTGGCGCTGCTGTGCATCTGCCTCAAAGGCTATGCGCTGTTTACAGGAAAGGTCGGTTTCCTTCCCGAAAAGCACGGGAAGGAGGAGGTCTCCGCATTGCTACTTTCGCTGTTGGGCAATCTCATCGGCACGGTGCTGTGCGGCCTCGCCGTCCGGTATGCGGTGCCCGCATCCGGCGCGGCGGCGGAAGGGCTGTGCCTGGGAAAATTCGCCCAAAGCGCGGGGCAGACCTTTATCAGGGCGCTGTTCTGCGGGGTGCTCATGTATCTGGCCGTCAGCATTTACCGGGAAAAGAAAACCCTGGCGGGCATCCTGTTCTGCATCCCGGCGTTCATCCTCAGCGGGTTTGAGCATTCCGTGGCCGATATGTTCTATTTCGCGGCTTCCGGTATCGTATCCTTGCAGGCTTTCCTCTTTATCTGGATCGTGATCCTGGGAAACGCCGCCGGCGGCATGCTGCTTCCCCTTCTCGGGATGCTGGGAAAGGAGAAAGTAAATGGCTGAGCGGTTTGCGCGCCTTGCCGTGCTGGTCTCCGGCGGCGGCACCAATCTGCAGGCGCTGATCGACGCGGAAAAGAGCGGCGCGCTCAAAAGCGGGAAGATCATGCTGGTCCTGTCCAACAAAGCGGACGCCTACGCCCTTGAAAGGGCAAAAAATGCCGGCATCAAACCCTGCACGGTGCTGTAAAAGGAGCT